>JAJDBL010000062.1 GCA_029261375.1 Nitrospirales bacterium | reverse complement strand
CATGGCATATGAGGAACCATAAATGATGGAACATAGTTTCGCCATTCAAATACGACAAACATTAATGCCCAAGGCATACGAAACATACGTAGGCATCTCGGACCAAGGAGGCAACATCATGTTCACGAAATCACATTCAACGTTTTTGCTGGCATTGATTGCGGTCATTGCCCTAAGCTGGGCCAGTGCCACGACGGTGTACGCGGACGCCATTCTTGTCAATGGCGACTTTGAGGCGCAGGGGTTAGTTCCAAGCCCAGATCCAATAACGGGATGGACCAACGTAATACCAGCCGGTGCTTCAACGCAAGTGATTGATTCGCATCTCGATGGCCGGGCTGGGCCACCCGGAACGGACACCCTCATTGCGCCAATTGGTAGTAGTGGCGATAACTTTCTCTCCATCCAAAGCCCAGGTGTGGCGGGGGGGGGGGTTGTTCCTCCCGGCACTGTCAATCGAGTGTCTCAAGACCTCAGTGGGGTCATGGCTGGCCAGAAACTGACCTTTGACGCATCGTTCGACGCTGGAGAAAGCTGCGGTCTCCTAGGATTCCCTTTTCCAGGCGTTTTCTGTTCCAGCGCGGATACAGAGATCGGACGTGCGTTTCTCGAAGACGGGGGCGGAGTTCAAATTGACCTCGCAGATATCACCGGACACGGTGAAGACCTCTGGTTTGAAAGCACCGAGACCATCTTCGATAGCACCGGAACATGGAATCTTCAGGATGGCTATACCAATAACGGCGCGGCGACAAATTGCGCTACTCCTATCTTTACCGGTGGTGTCGCGTGCCGAGGAGACTGGATCTGGGAAGACGTATTGTTTGAGTTTACACAGGCCTTCTTGGACCTTCACGGCACGGAGTTCACATTAGCCTTTGAAGTCAACAACGACCCCGATAATGTTGTCAACGATTCGTACCTTTTCATCGACAATGTGGGGTTGTCGTTAACCGCAGTCGTGCCGGAGCCAGGCACGATACTTCTCTTCGGCTCAGGCCTTCTCGGATTGGTGGGATATCGGTTCCGGAAGAATCGGAAGCAGCCCGCATAGACACTGTTCAACATCACAGTTTCTGACAACGCCTTCACAGCCACCTCGGATATCTTCGGGGTGGCTGTCTTCGTTTCTGCTCCCTCTCTCCTCTCGCTACAACCAGCTGACAATGCACCGCGAGTTTTTGTTTTGCATTGTCACCCTAAACGAAGTGAAGGATCTCTAAGGCTAAACCTCCAGTAGGGCCTCACGCTCGAACGGGTGATAGGACCGGAGTAGATTCTTCGCCGATGGCTCAGAATGAAGAGAGGGGTTGTACAGGATTACGCGACGTCATATCGGGGACTGTAAGGTGAGTGGGGACGTTCTGTAGCTTCAGACACGTCGGCCGACCGACGCTCGATTACGCAATATTGAGGCCGCCGTCAAGAGTGACGATGTTTCCCGTCATCCATTCGGCATCGGCAGAGACGAGATACAGGGCCGCTTTTGCCACCTCATCGGCCCGCCCCATACGTTTGAGCGGAGTCATCTCTGCAAAGCTGACTTTGGATTCCGCCAGCTTCTCTTGAGGGATAAAGGTACCGAAGATTGGGGTTTCAATAAACCCTGGACATATACAGTTCACACGAATATTCTTCTCCGCAGTCTCAAGCGCCATAATCTTAGTGAAGTGCACGACGGCGGCCTTGGTGATGCCATAAACGGACGACGCCGGCACTGCCTTCAACCCCGCACCAGATGAAATATTCACAATCGATCCACCATTACGCTTCGCAAGTTCTGGAATAGCGAACTTCGTGGCGAAGAGAAGACCCTTCACATTGATGCTTGTCTGATAGTCATAGTCCTCTTCTGTGACTTCATCGATCGGAGCGAATCCGGCAACTCCGGCGTTGTTGATGAGAACATCTAGCCCACCGAACGTCTCAACCGTTTTGGCAATCGAGTGTTCTACGTGTTGCACATCAGCATAATCAGCAACGACGTATTCTGCTTGGCCGCCGGCTGCATGGATCGCGTCCACCGTCTCAAGCAACGGCCCTTGGCGTCGACCTGCAATCATTACCTGCGCCCCCTCTGAGGCGAAACACACCGCAGTCGCCCGACCAATACCAGTGCCACCACCACTGATGAGCACTGTCTTGTCGGCGAGTCTCACAGTCAGGTCCGATCGCTCAGGAAGAGAAGAAAAGGACGAGCATAAATCAACGCGGAGCGTAGTGAGGAGCTATCACGTGCCTCCGGCGGTCCCATGGTCGCGTCATTAGGATGAGAATTACGAGGCCGTCGCGCTGAGAAACCGCTCGAGGCTTTCCCTGAGCTCGGCGGGCTCCTCAATGGGCTTCGAACACAACAGATCGGTACAGACGTACGCGGCAGGATTCGCAAGTTTAGGAAAGGTCACCTCACCGACAGCGAGCTTGTCCTTCGACGGATCCAGCAACATCACTGCCTTTCCTGGCGCGTACACGCGTAGGCTTTCATGCCAGAGACTCTGCGTCGTCTGTTCACTCTTGGCTCCGACAATCACAATATGCAACGGATAATTCAGATACCGATCCACCGCGAGAGCCCCGAGTGCCGGCGGGTATTGCGAGGGGTTTCCTAAGACATACTGCAAGGTACGTTCGGCACCTTCCTTATACATCTCGTTTTCAGTGAAATAATACAGTTCGCTCAATAAGATTGCGGCACGCACATTCTCGATCATCGGCTTTTCCGGTCTGAGCAGCATCCCACGTGCGTGTGGGTCCAAGGCAGCATCGAAAAACCCACCATTGTTCTTGTCTTCCAGCAGCGCGTGCATATCCGCAACAATCATCTCTGCCTTCTGCAGATATGATCGATCTGCGGTGACCACATACGCCTCAACCAACGCACGCGCGAAGGGCACCTGATCCACCAGCAATCCAAATTGTTGCGGCTTACCATGCGCCACGTAATGTGCCATGCCTTCGCCCTGGCGATACCGCGTCACATACAGCATATCGAGGGTCTTCAAGGCAAAATCCCGTGCACGCGTATTCCCGAGCACTTGATAGGCCTTCAGGTAGCTTTCCGCCATCAATCCATTCCAATGCGTCAGCACTGAGAGATCAACATGGGGGATACCGATCGCAAGGCGTTCTTTCTCACCAAGAGGATAGTACTCTTCCCCATCAACAAATTTGGCGTGGGGATCATGGCTGCCAACATCGGCGTCTTGGCTCGAGAAAAATCCACCACGGCCGGGATTGATGAGAAATCGATCGACGTAGCCGATGATTCCCTCAACCGCCGCTCGATAGCGTCGATCTCCAGTGAGCTGGTACGCATCCAGATAGTTTTGGATCGCCCTGGCTTGTGTATCCAACATTTTCTCGTAGTGCGGCGTGGTCCATGCCGCATCCACCGCATATCGATAGAAGCCACCCCACACCGGATCGAAGATTCCTAACTGTTTACGCAACGTGGTGAGCGCGATGTCTTTGAGCTCATCGTCCTGTGTCCTATGATGCATCAGGAATGCGAAAGACAGCGAATCGTGCTCGAAGAACTTCGGCGCGGCACCCCACCCTCCGTTGTCAGGATCGAAATTTCCCTTCAGCATGGAGACAGCGCGGGGAAGGATCGCAGGGTCGATGTCCCCCTTCGGTGCGTTGCTCGACGCCCACGCAGCTTTCATTTCCTCCTGCATCGCGTTCGCCCGCTTTAGAATTTCTGGTTTGTGTTCCTTATAGAGCTGCTGATACTGCCGCAACGTGGACTTGAGTTGCTCGGGACGCAGATACGTCGCTCCAAACACCATTTCACCACTGGGGACGAGAATATCCGTGGAGGGCCATCCGCCACTGAGATATCGCGCCTGAAGATCCGGACGGCGGTCGGTATCAATCCGAATGGCAATAAAATCACGGTTGAGCATGTCGATGATCTCCGGATCAGAATAGGAGGTCTCATCCATGACATGGCACCAGTGGCACCACACCGCAGTGAGATCAAGCAAGACCAACTTGTCTTCGGCTACAGCGCGATCGAACGCTTCATCTCCCCATTCTTGCCAGTTGATCTCATGGTCTCGCTTGTTGCGAAATGGAGAGTGCGACAGCCCTTCTCGTTTTCCTGCGCCCCCAACGATAGGCTTCTCGTGTTCTTCATCGTCATGAGCGAAGACATTCCCGACTCCGATACCTGGCGACAACGCTAGGATCACTCCGAGAACACCTATCACGACAGACCTACTAACTAGGGAAAATTTGTTCATCGTCATGACCTCTATTTTCGAGAATATAGGATGTGTTATTGGTTAGATGTGTCGCAGGAATTGTAGGGTATTCGTCGGAATAAAGTCTATCCGCCGCGGGATACGCTCTTCATTGACCCTGTTGCAAACTGACTGTTATGATGCGCGACGCAGCGGTCGCACACGCACGGTCCATCATGTTTTTGACACACATTGCACATCCAGCTTGGCTCCAGCCCTCGCGGGAGTGCAAACCACACACATGAGAATCCAACGCACACACTGGGTCGCCACAGCCCTCAAGGACATCGTGCAACACCTCACGCAAGGAATGGAGTAACCCATGCAGGAAGTCTCTAAAATTTGGATGGATGGGACGTTGGTCGATTGGAAAGATGCCAACGTGCACGTCCTCACACATAGCCTGCACTATGGACTCGGAATGTTCGAAGGAATCAGATGCTATAAGGGCGTGACCGGATCCGCAATCTTCAGGCTTCGCGACCATGTTGATCGATTATTTGCATCGGCAAAGATCGGCATGATTGCGATTCCATACAGCAAGGAAGACATCAGCGAGGCGATTCTTGACGTCGTTCGCGCCAATGCACTCGAGGCCTGTTATATTCGGCCACTCGTCTATCTCGGATACGGTGAGATGGGACTGTTTCCGAATGAACATCTGCCAGTGCGCGTCTCAGTCGCGGCCTGGCCGTGGGGCACATACCTTGGTGAAGACGGCTTGGTCAACGGCATACGAGCGAAAGTGTCATCATACGCTAGACATCATGTCAATTCGAACATGCCGCTGGCAAAAATCAGCGGGTATTACGTCAATTCCATCATGGCAAAGCAAGAAGTCAAACGGGCGGGATATGACGAAGCCATTCTCCTTGATACGGAAGGTTACGTCGCGGAAGCAACCGGCGAGAATATATTCATCCTGCGGCGTGGCAAGCTAAAGACTCCGCCTCTTCAGGCAGTCCTGGAAGGGATTACGCGTCATTCCGTCTGTCAGATCGCTCAGGATTTTGGGCTGAAAGTGAAAGAAGAACGATTCGGCCGGGACGAACTGTATTCCGCTGACGAGGTCTTTCTCACCGGAACCGCGGCTGAAATTACGCCGTTACGCGAAGTCGACGATCGGCCCGTTGGGGAGGGAAAACCTGGAGCAATAACCAAAAAGATCCAACAGACTTACTTCGACATTGTCTCTGGAAAAGGCAACACCCACCCTGAGTGGCTCACTCCACTCTGACACGTCCTACCCTTCTCGCTCACGAACTTACTGAGTTCTTGTATTCGTTTGGCTGCTGATCGCTGACGGATCAGCGGCATCCTTCGCACAGCGAAACCCAATGTTCTTGCACATCGTCTCGCGTGGCGGATAAATCCGTCGCGCCGAACGCGCATCCGCGGGAAGGACGCCCCACCCGCCCC
>JAJDBL010000061.1 GCA_029261375.1 Nitrospirales bacterium | reverse complement strand
GGGCACGCGTCAGTAAAAGCTGTGGCGGACATGCTGTGTTGGCTAGGACTGATTAGCCGCTGTATTCGAAATGACGAAGCCACACTCTTTGCCAATTCAACACTTTTTAACCTGTGGTACCGGGAATATGTCTCAGGAAGGTAGCGGTCGCGATGACGAGTGTGGTGAACGCCATGTCGTGCTCGTTCATCCTGAAATTCACTGGAATACGGGGAACATCGGCCGTACCTGTGTGGCCACAGGCGCATTCTTGCACGTGATCAAGCCGATGAGTTTTTCTCTCGAAAGTCGAGAGGTGAAGCGAGCGGGATTAGACTATTGGGAAAACGTCAAACTCAAGGTGTGGGATGACTTCGATAGCTTTGTGCGCGAGATGGCACCGAACGATCACGAAGTCGTGATTCTGTCAAAACGTGGTGCCACACCGTTCTGGGCAATGCCGCGACCGACCAGGCTCTTCCTTGTCTTTGGTTCTGAAACAAAAGGCTTGCCTGATGAGATTCTCCATCGCTATGCGAATGCGATGTTCTTCATCCCCATTTCAGAAGGGATTCGTTCGCTGAACCTTTCGACAGCGGCAGGCATTGCACTATATGAAAGCCTACGCTTAGCACCACCGTTTCATGCCTGGTCCTCCAGCGACGTCCCTATATTGCCAAAGGGGGAGAGCGAGAGTCCTTCATGATATTTTCGGTGCAGTTTCTGAACCCTTCAGCGGATGCGTGACTCAGTAACACTAGGGTAAGCCATGCAATTCCAACGATATAGAATGCTAGGGAGGTAGTAGAATGGGGAAGGTGAAACTTGTGCAAGGTCTGACCCATCTTCACACCACACCCGTGGTGTCCATGGCAGTTTTGGCAGTTCTACTGGTTGCTCTCTCTGGATGTTCAACCCAGCAGAATGTTGTCACGTCCTCGAATGTACCCCACATGCCGGTTGCCACCGGATCTCAATTAGCCTCACCGTCCCACGAAGCACTCAACCGTCACACCTCGAATACCAAACTGATGCCAGAGATACGCAAGGCATCGAATCTCGGTATTTTGTTTCACACTCTCGAGGTTCCAGCGTTTGTACATGATAGAGAAGTTTCCACGCACATCGTGGAATCCCTCCGGCAAACGGTCATGGAGCAGATGCGCGAAGAGCACCTCTTTGATCGGGTTGTTGAGTCAACGACAGATCACGAGAATACCCTGATCTTGAAAGCACACATCATCTCCTGGAGTGATGATGCGATTGAAATTAGTTTGGCAGTCGATACCCGTTGTGGATGTCGACTTGGTGAGGCGTTAGGAAAAGGGACAACACAGGTGACCGAGTTGAACGCTGACAGTGCTCGTCGCGCAAGCACTGACGCATACGATCTCAATCCTGTAGCCCAAGGGGCCGTGCAATATGTCGCCGATGTTATGGGGGCGAAGGCGGGGTAACCCCTATCGTACTGATCACGCGTCCGGCGTTCCGGGTTTGACCCTAAATCTTGTTTTTCTGGATTGCCGCTCGTGCGCGAGCGACGCCGGTCTCGTCACTAGGGCTTTTTAGCCAAGAGTTCGTTAATTTTCCACTCCGTTTCCGCGTATCCTCCCTCGCCAATTCTCACGTGCTGAATGATCCCCTGCTTATCGATGAGATAGAGCGTTGGCCAGTATCGGTTTTGAAACTTCTTCCACGTCTGATAGTCGTTGTCGATGGGAACGGCATACGCCACGTCGTGCTCCTTGATGTATCGTTCGACATTCTTGATTGATCGTTCATGGTCGAATTCAGGAGAGTGTACTGCGATGACCACCAGTCCCTTGTCGGCATACTTGGCGTGCCAGTCCTTCACATAGGGCTCGATGTTGTTGCAGTTGTAACAGCCAAATGTCCAGAACTTTACGAGCACGACCTTCCCTCGTAAATCGCTAGAGCTGAGGGGTTTGGAATTGAGCCATGTGGGGTTGGTAATGTCAGGTGCGGGACTTCCCACGCGCGCAGCGACTGTGCTTGCTGTGAACAACGCAAATAGTGAACAGGCAACTATCCACAAAGCCGTTCTATGACAGCGACGTAATATGTTCATATCGACCTCCTCTCACAATTCTTCTTTCCCAAAAAAGCGATGAAAACTAAACAGATTTTTTGCTTGGCTCAGAATGACGATTGGCTATGCGCAGTCCGGTGCGTGTTCTTGTCATCCTGAACAACGTGAAGGATCTCTCTCAGACGCTCATTCCATATTTATTGTACGCCCATAGGGTCGTCATCACGTCAGACGTGACGAAGATGTAACGAATTTGTGATGAGGGTGTGACTTCTGGGGGTGGTTCTGAGGGGAAGTACTAGAGTGGATCCATAAACGTCGTGATCAACGTACTAATTCCCTCCATCAATGGTGTGAGGTCGTATGCCGCTGTTGCCTGCTCTTTATGTCGAGTAATCCTTCCAGCGGCTGTGCTTTCTGCAAACTGATCTCCAATTCCTTTCGCGATGAGGGCTACGTGAATCTTGACCCATGCTGTCGTGTCATCTTCCGTCCAATTCAGGATGGTTCCTCGGACTGATAGAACTCCACCTCCCCCAGACTCGTAATGGGCATTGGGCAGGACTTGGGTGAACAGCCTTGTCTCCCGTGTGGCCTGAATAAGTGATTGTTGGAGCTGGT
>JAJDBL010000060.1 GCA_029261375.1 Nitrospirales bacterium | reverse complement strand
GTGCTCGTGGTGATCTTCGCGAAGACCTCGTTTGCTGTGTCGAGGTCACCCTTCCCGATCAGTGCGTTGCCCCGGAGTGACTGTGCGGCCAGATTGCTCGGCTGTGCCTGTAGAACTGCGTTGGCTTGCTCCAGTGCTAAGTCGTGACTCCCTTCAAGCTGGTGCAGACGGCCGAGCGCGAGACGAGCGCGGCGATGGTTTGGCGCAAGCGTTACCGCCTTGGTGAGCGCATTGCGTGTCTCCTCATTATTATTTGACTGTGCGTAGGCAATTCCTAGGAAATAATGGCCTGCTGAGGACCGTGGTTCGTCTTTCACCACCTTGCGAAGGATCTCGATGGATTCTGTGGTTTTGCCTTTGGCTGTAAAGAGACGACCTTGGAGTAGCATCACGTCAGGATCTTTGGCATTGTTTGCTGTTAACCCAGTCAGTTCTTGCTCGGCCTCGTCAACCGCTTGGGTGAGAAGGCGCATATTGACGATCCGCTTCTTTCCTGTAAGTGCCTCGGGATTGACGGTGTCAGCTTTTCGATATGCTTCCACCGCCTTGTCCGGTTTATTCGTGAGGCCGTAGAAGTCTCCTAACGCGACCCATGCCTCCACCTCATCAGGTTTGAGGGTGGTCATTCCAATGTAGGTGTTTTCTGCCTCTTCAACCTTCCGAACACCGAGGTAAAACTGAGCCAGCGTGTTGTGAAGTGCGAGGTTCTCAGGCTCTAGTGCCACCATCTCTTTGTATTTAGCCTCTGCGTCGTCAAGACGTTTCGTCCCAATATAAAATCGCGCGAGCTTGTTGTGGACTGGTAGGTTTGCTGGGTCGAGCGTGATGGCTTGCTGATATTCTTTCTCCGCCTCATCCAGTTTTCCCCTTGATACCCAGAAATCCCCCATCGTCACATGCGCTTGAGCAGAGTTGGGGTCGATGTCTAAGGCTTTGCGAAGGGTCGCCTCGGCCCCAACGGAATCCTTGTTTGTGTTTTGGACGACAGCAAGCTCGAGATACGTGATGATGGTTGTCGGATCCAGCTCGATGGCCCGCTTGAGTGCTTTGATGCCCTTCTCAAGCTCTTTTCCTGCGACGTGTGTCTTGCCGAGAAAGACCATACTTGTATGTGTCTCCGGATCGAGTTCGAGGAGAACCTCAGCTTTTTCCTTCGCCTTGTCGACGGCCCCGGAGACCAGATACATTTCACCGAGTTTGAGCTGTGCGTCATACAGGTCTGGCTTAAACTCCACAGTTTTCGATAACTCGGCAAATCCGTGACGCAGGTGGTCTATTCCGCCAAGCTTCAGGTGGGTCAGCGCGAGCTGATAATGTGCATCTGCATCCTGCGGATCCAACTGGATGACATTCTTGTATTCGATCAATGCTTCCTTGTATTTTTCTTCTTCAAAGTACGCGGCAGCTTTCTTCAGGTGATCTGCTTTCTTTTCCTCAGGGCTCGCACATGCCGTTGCGGTGAGCACAAAAAGAACTCCTAGAAGCAACATCGGCAAGGTGCGATAGAGAGAAACGATGAAGTGTGTACGGATTACTTTAGA
Organism: Nitrospirales bacterium; assembly: GCA_029261375.1. Classification (GTDB taxonomy): domain Bacteria; phylum Nitrospirota; class Nitrospiria; order Nitrospirales; family UBA2166; genus UBA2166. The sequence goes on along the minus strand of JAJDBL010000060.1, from coordinate 6,294 downwards.
CATGGTCTTCGCCTCACAGATTTTTTTCGTGTCCACGGTCATAAGGTGATGTGGCTATTGTCCTAGGGAGCGTGACTTCACACGTGCGATGAACTGATCGACCTCACGCAAGGTGGCCGTCCGCTCATGTTTGAGCTGTTGCATGATTTCAAGCGGGTTGTGCAATGATAGTGAGGATGGGGCCATTGGGATGCGTTGTGGGACGGCATGCTCGTGGGGCATTTGGGTAACAGGTTGCTGTGCGTCAAAACCCCTCCCACGCCAGGGATTATACAATGGATCTCCGAAAAGAACCATCCTCCAGCTAATGTATCGAGAGGTCAGATAATAAGCTTCTACTACTGAATATCTGCCTGTAAGCAGGAGCTCGAAGAAAGCTTTTGGACGAGGGAATGCATCTAAGAACGGCTCGCCTGTCGACCCGAGTGTCACGGTAATCCCTCTCTCTAACGCGTTCTTACACCAACCTTTTTCCCAAAAGTTATGAATGCTGATCGCTTCGGCGGATGCCATATGGTATCCAATCGCACCGGGTTGAAACGTGAAGGCGTCTTCATAGGATCGTAACTTATACCAGCCGACATAGGTCGCCACATTCGGCGCATCACCCGGGTTGCTAAAACGCCGCTCAGTATTCTCAACGACGACATCGTACGGCGTGATCTGCCGGAAGAGTGTTGCCATGTCCCGGAGATTCTGATCGTAGACTGCATAGGCCGAACGCCCGTTTTCGTCTAGACCGCGTGCATCAGCATATACGGTTCCCTTGAGCCCCTTTTGTTCAGCTTCGAGGGCCTGGTCGACTAAATGCATCGCTCGTTCCGGTGATGGCGCATCGAGACGGCTGACCATCATGATAGGAAGTGTCGCAGTGTTCGTACGCTGGGGTGCGTTGCGAGCATACAGTGGGTTGGGCATTCTTCCCGCGACCACAAAGGTCCCTTTTTCCCACCAGAGTAGGCTGAGCTCGCTGTCGATACTCGCGTCTCCGTCCTTGTACGTGTGTGCTTCCAGCTCCTGGCTGGTCAGCCGGAGAATGCCGGAAAGGCCGAAGAAGTGTCGCGTAAGAGTATAGGCGCGGTTTCGATTGGCATCTGATGGCACCGCATTGAGTATGTTAATCATAAACCTGGCGGTGTTCATGTCTTGGTGACGACGCCTCAACGCCTGCGAGGTGTAGCTGGGGTGGGAGGGGTTGGGGGGCGACTGATTGTTGAGAAGAGCAATCATTCCGTCAAACTGCGAAGATAGAATCACCAGTTCTCGCAATGATTGTGCGGAGGTCGAACTGTCATTTGAGCGCTCGAGCGCAGTATAAGCTCGCTGTATTTCCCGACGTAGTTGTCCTGCAAGCTCTTGGCCTGTTTTCGGAGGAGTTTTGGGCATGTCGGCATGTGGAAAACGTTCCAGTAGCTGTCGTTTGATGGAGTGAAGCTTGGCCATGGTTTCAGCCTGTATGGTGCGAGCGTTAGCCGTCCATTGTTTCTCCTGCTTTGTGGGACGAGGGGCTTTGACTCGTAGCGGAATATCATACGTTGTAACTAATGTACGAATTTTCCCAGCTAATCCCCGTTCGTCTAAGATCCGCGTTGTTGGAATTCTGAGCCTGGTCTCATAGACATCGCGCGTGATCGTTTCTCGTCTCGGGAGGTCAAGCCGTATGAGGTGGTTGAGCGGCACCCCTCGTTTCCTCGCGTAGTGTGTCGCAACGGCGATACTGTCCGGGCTGTTCCCATTGACAAGGATGGCGACCTGATCAGCCGTTAGTGACCCGATGGCTGGCCCGACGGCGGTAAAGAGATATAAGATTTGCACCCCCAGAGCCATGCGGGCAATAGACCGCTGTCCTTTGGCGCCATTCTTCGGGAGAGAGGCGGTAGTACGTGTGGCATTTACTTTACAGGGCATTTCACAATTATGGGTCTGAAATTGGTAACTTTGCAAGGCGTTACGAGTGTGTCGGTGAGGTATGAATTGGATATAGTCGTGTGAGTGTTGAGAGACCGCGCGTGGACATGGACAAGGTTGTAAGCAGCGCTTAAACTGAACTCTATGACAGTGAAATCAGTATTTGCGTCGCCAATGACTCCAAGAGTCTTTCCGTTTGCCCTGTATTTTGCATTCCTGGGTGTCGAAGCTGCAATTCCATGGCTGGCCGAGCATCTGTCTAGTGTCAGCCGCTGGAGCGATCTCGCTGTACTATCGATATACCCGATAAAAACCGTGGCCGTCCTTGGCGCAATAATATACTTCTGGCCACGATACGAGGAACTTAGAGGGAAACCTTTTGGAAGCGGTGCAGAGGTCGGGCTTTCGATAGCCGTCGGTGTGCTGGTCTACCTTGCCTGGGTTCGCATGGATTGGTCGTGGGCGATGCAGGGAGAGGTAAACGGTGGCTATGATCCGTTTACCGCTGGGGCGCAGGCGGGTTTGCTGCTGGCTGGCGTGCGGATGTTTGGCGCATCAATTGTTGTGCCGATCATGGAAGAACTCTTCTGGCGCTCGTTCCTCATCCGATATCTGGTCTCTCCACATTTTCAATATGTCAGGATTGGTGTGTTCGCTCCAGTATCGTTTGTCGGCACCGTCATTCTTTTTGGCCTAGAACACAACCTATGGTTGGCGGGAATGATGGCGGGAGTCGCCTACAATCTTCTCCTCTATCGAACAGGAAGGTTGTGGCCCTGTATTCTCGCGCATGGAGTGACGAATGCCGTGTTAGCAATCCACGTGCTAGTGACCGGCGAAGTGCAGTGGTGGTGAGAAGCCAAGCGCGATCTCTGTAGAGCGAGTGTCCAGCACCGCTCTCGACTTCTCCTGTCCCACAGCTCAAACCTTCGCCGAGTTTACGCTCCGATCTGTCGTGGCCGTCGTGCAGACTCTGCGCGAATCACTGGCGGCATCGGCGCGCTAAAGTTACCGCAGTTCACACAGCGGATACCTTCCACCTTGCGATAGTCGTTGTCCATACTCCACCATTCATCAAACACTAACAAACCTTCGCATCGTGAACATCTCATGACTGACCTCCACGTGAAATGTTGTACGTAGTGACTTTCTCTACAAACGTACTCGGCTGTTAGAGATTTGAACTTGAGCTGTCAGGACGAGGAAGAGGTTCTTGCGGTGTTGTTGGCGTCAGGGTGCCGGACTTCTGACGATGTGTTCCCACTGATGGGAGCCGTGCGCGCTCTGTGTTAGGTAGCTGGCGTCGACGGTGAAACGCTGGCCATGCCATTGCGAACGTCGTAGTGGCATGGCCAGCCGGTTCTGCCGGATTCGACTTAGGCTCCGGGAGCGGGCGGCTGGGGATGTCGTGGTTCCGAACGTGCATAACTTGGAGCCTGGCTTCCGAGATTGCCGCAATTGACGCAACGGGTGCCTTCAACCTTTCGGTAATCATTATCCGTGCTCCACCATTCATCGAATACAACCAGACCGTGGCAACGTGCACATCTCATGGTCTACCTCCTAATGAGTATTGTGTTTTGTGCTCCTGGCTTTCCATCTTGATTGTCCTATGAATGGGTATTAAGCAATCGACGTGCCAGAGCTGTATCTGGCGACGCGTTGTCTGTCCTGTTCTCAAATCACCAGTTTTTACAATGTCATATAGAAATAGACTAACCATCATGCACTGTTAGCTATTGATCGTTCTAGGTAATATGTGCCGATAACGTCCACTAGGTGTTGGTCAACACATAGAGTTTATCTTGCGCGTTAGGCACTTGTTGTCAGGCGTTATGTATCCCACCCGAGGCTGTAGAGTGTAGCTTTAGATTGTGGGGCTCCCTGCCAGAGGAAGCGGACGGGTCAATGCGTATCGTAGGGGCGGTTGGATGTTTCTAGACTGAGCGCGGGATAGGTGACGATGTAGAGAAGGTTAGGGAAGTTCCTCGAGAACCTCTCGGCGCATGATCCGAATGGCCTCAGCGGCTACTGCCGCGAGCGTAGGGTGGGTGGCGGCGAGTAGGCGGATTTGCGAGAGGTACTCAAGGTTCCGTGCGAGTAAGCGATACATGTCTCCTTCAGCCATGCTCGTACTTCGGCAAAGTTCCGCCCATGTCGTCGTGGGGACCCCGACCCATCGTTCTGGAAGCGCCGCAACATCGGCGCGAAGAAGTGGGGGGGATTCATACGCCTCAAGTGAGTGTGCAAGTTGCCGTACATGCGAGATGCGGCTTGAAAGCTCGAGACTTGTTCTTGGAAACGCGGCTGGGCGGTCGTCGTCGAAGGAAATGCTTGCCATCACGCCGGCAAGAATGTCCGGACTCATGTCGTCAAGGGCGTCGGTACGGATGAGTTCTGTGACTAACAAGGAGGGACTGATCCGAATATATCGAGCCCACTCGCCTACCGCTGTGAGCCGACATTCGTTCGTGAGGTACCCAAGACTCTGAAGGATATTCATTCTCTTTTGGAAGGTTCTCCACAATCCTGTCTGTAGCTGCTCTGTAACGCCAAGATGCTCGTGGAGTTGGATACGGCTCTCGGCGGCCACGGCGAATTCCTGCCCACACTGTTCTTGGGCGGGGCACGTCGGACATGGAAAGTGTTCGCTCAGGGTCTGAAACATGGTCGGTGTCAGTGAGTCAATGAGATGCGGGTTGAGATCGAGTGTGATTTCCGGAATGTTGGATGCGAGGGGCTCCAGCTTTTGTCGCTTGGGGTGCGCGCCCCCTGGTTGTCCATCGGGGGCAGGTTCTCTCGATGGGAGTTCGACCGTGGCGTCGATTACCTTCTTAATTGCGCTGATAGGATATTGTGCCACGGTGCCATCAAATCGCATTGCCGTCACCATGGGCAGATTTCGCCCCCTGGTATGGTACACCCGTAACACCACGACCTTCCGTTTTGAAAGCGCCACAACGCGACCCGGAGTGAGGTAGGGCATTCGCGCTGCAACTTCTGACGGTGATGCTCCATGTGGCCGCCGACGCGTGGTTGTGGTGAGAACGGATTGCTGAAACTGGTGCCACTGAGTGATCCAGTCAGTGCATGGGCGGGCGGTGTACCCACTGAGTGAGGCCTCCAGGTCATCCATGGTGGTTTGGAGACGTTCGGCTTTCACATTCAATTGAAACTGCGCAAAGCTTTTATCAAGGATGGTTTGGATGTGGTCTAGTGCGTAGGCTTTGAGGAGATTAAGCACCATGGAGTACGAGATTTCGAACTGACTTTTAAGCGGTTCAGGGCGACCGGTCAGGCCTTTTGTCAGGCCAATCAGATCGATATATGGTGATGGCGTGATGATGGCGAACCCGACCTGGTCCTTGCCGCGGCGTCCAGCGCGTCCAGCGATCTGTTGGACTTCTCCTACGGTCAGGTCGACGAACCCCTGACTCTTTCGGACATTTGACTGCGTGATAATCACCGTTCGCGCGGGAAAATCAACGCCGGCGGCTAAGGTAGTGGTGGCGAAGACCGCGTCGAGCACACCCTCACGCATGAGTTCTTCGATCACGATTTTCCAGGATGGAAGATGCCCTGCATGGTGGGCGGCGACTCCGTACGTGATGACGCGCTCGCGGAGAGGGTGGCTCTGAATGCTGGGGTAGGTCTCGGTCCAGCCCTCGATGAGTCTGGCAATGGTTTCCTGGCGTTTTGGTGGGAGAATGGGTGAACGATGCGTGAATGCTTCGACCGCGTTGTCGCAGGATCGGCGCGACGTGAGGAACACAATCGCAGGCGTGAGGTGCTTTGACTTCAGCGTACGAATGAGGTCAATGGGGTGGATGGAGGGAGGCATGATGCTCGGTGCTAGAGTCGTGTATTGTCCGTCTTTTATCTTAGCATAGGGAGCACATTGGAGGTACGAGGTCTGGCGTGCCTAGCATGTCGTGGACGTTGTGAGTGACGGTATCGCCTTGTATTCCAATGCATGGCCGAAAAGCAACGGGATTGCCAAACTGTTGACACAAGAATTCCTAAGGTTTATTCTCAAAAATATAAGAAGACACGATGAAACGAAGGAGCGAACCTCATGAGCCGAATTGAAGGTCAGGCACCACTTGAGAGCATTATTCCCGGACTGACTCCGTCCCATCAAGCCGACCACGCAAAGAAAGCACCGTCTCAGGATACCGGCAAGGCTGGAAAAGACGAGGTGGATGTATCCTCGCGAGCCAAGAACCTCAATCGCATTGCGGCCTCGCTTGAGATGGTACCGGTCATTCGTGTGGACAAGGTTTCCGCTATCTAGGTCGCGATTGAGGCTGGTACCTATGCTGTCGCGGCGAAAGATGTGGCTGATGCCATCGTTCGTGATCGTCTGACGGACGAAATTAGATAGTT
>JAJDBL010000059.1 GCA_029261375.1 Nitrospirales bacterium | reverse complement strand
GCCGATCCGGCGGTGGGCAAACTTCGGCTCCGTGACCTCTAAGACTGTTTTGCGCGGGACCTCCTTGAACTCTTGGCGTACCCCAGACCGGGGCCACTCCACAATGACTTGAAATACGGGATCAACTCCGTTACCGAGTCCGAAGTGTGCAACAGTCTCGCTCTGTCCGAGAAAGTGACTTGCCGTGCCGATCTCACGGAGCTGTGGAGATGCGTCAGCGGTGGTCTGAACGGTCACACGTGCGCCGAGTCCCTGTCGATTTGACACCGTGCCTTGTGTCGCGACACGAAGCCAATCATTGTCGTTCACGCTCACATTCTGATATAGCCGAGGGGGCCCTGCATTGTTGACAAGAAACACGTCACGATCTCCATCGTGATCATAGTCAAAGGTGAGGAGGCCTTTGCCAGCCTGAGTGTCGCTCAGACCCACGTCGATGGCTTCTTCAATCATGGTTCCGTCCCCAGCGTTACGCCAGAATCGCATGCGATCGTGATGCCATTCCTCTTTGCCGGGTTCACGAAATCTCACCCCATTTGTCATGACGATGTCGAGATTTCCGTCGTTGTCTGCATCGAACCAGACCGTTCCCCAGCCCCAGGCGCCGTCGCGTACGCCGATTTCACTCGTCACATCGGTAAAGAGTCGATCGCCATTATTGCGATAGAGCCGATTGCCGCTGGTACGCGGATCACGCGGGTGGAAAATCGCGGTGATGAACCAATCGAGATCGCCATCGCGATCGAAATCTCCAAAAGTAGACCCCATGCCGCTTCTGTCAGTCCCTACGCGAGCGCCGCGCGTTCCATCCGTGAACGTGCCATCACCATTGTTCCAGAACAACCGGCTGCTCCTGGCATCGGCGACAAACGCGAGCTCGGGAAATCCGTCCTGATCCAGGTCCGTGAACGTCGCGGCGAAGCCAATACCCCCGCATGACGGTTGACTTCCGCATAGTGGAGCAAGAGATACGCCCGCCTCCTCGGTGAGATCTTGAAAATGCCCTGGGCGGTCTGGCCCAAGATTTCTCATGAGCCGATTATGAGAGAGAAACTCTCGATTCTCGATCCGCTGGATAGGACCGGTAACAAACAAATCGATCCATCCATCCAGATCATAGTCGCCAAAGGCGGCACTATACCCCTCGTGTGTGCGTCCAATATTTAGGGCAGTCCCTCGGTTGATAGCGTCCTCATGAAATATCCCGTTCCCGTCGTTGATAAAAAGGTAGTAGCGCGTGTTGATGGCACCCTCCTCCTCGTGTCCGGCTGTCGTCACGAAGATATCGAGGTCCCCATCATTGTCGATATCCCCCATCGCGACGCCATTAGACTGGAGGACGAAGTCTGAAAGGCCCGCATGTTCAGTGATGTCCTCAAAGGACCCATCCCCCCGATTCCGAAACAGAAGATCTGATGCGCCAAATCGTGTGACATAGAGATCTTCCCAGCCATCACCATCAAGGTCTCCTACGGCGGCACCGCCAGTGAGCTCAGTAGTGTTGGTGTCATGAAAACCTTCGGGGACAAAGAGGGGATCACGTTGGAGCAACCACAACCTCGCAGTGGTGGTGACATCGAGGAACTGTATGGTTGTGGAATCATCGCCGGCGTCTATCGAAGCAGGAGCGACGCACAGCGCATGGGCAGTGCGTTCAATTCTCGTCGTGTTTCCAGCGTCATCTTTCGCCACAACCGTCAACAGAGACGAATCATTGGGACAGCGTCTCTCGGGGCAGAGAAAAGCCGATCCGGTCAATGCGGCCATCTGTCCATTGCACGCGACGGACTCGACGTTGTCGTCGATCACTCGTCCTCGCATCAGTTGCCGTGTGATGTCTGGCTCGTTAAGGGTATCGAGTCGCGTGATAGCGGGCGGCGTATCAACGTCGGCCCACCGAAGTGAGGACGCTAAGGTCGTGGATGTGATTCCCATCGTCAGACCGCACAGTACGAGGCGTAACACGAGATGTTGAATATACGGATTCATCCAGTGCCGATACATGATGTCTCGTTACGCGACCGCATAAGCGATCGCGCGGTGTTTGAGTGAAACTCCGCTATCATTATACGCCCAGCAGCAGGCGCACAGCACGCAGACTCCGTCAGCGAGGTGAGAACCGTCCCGAGCAACCCGATCCTCTTGTCGCGTTCGCTACGACCTGTAACGGCTCTGTTCGTGATGCGCTCTGAGCGGAGGGCGTGTGATTGCCGGTGGCGAGCATGTGTGTTAGGTGCGAGCCCCAAGCATGCGTCTAATTCGTCTTCTCAGCGCTATCGTTAACAATTCCCACGATTCTTTTATTGAGCGATCGGCAAATAGTTTTTCCAAATACAATAGATACGTTTCAGGCGGAGTATGATTTGAAAGTGGGCCATCAATTTTGATGTCCTTTATTCGGTCTTTTTTGATGAAAAGCAGGGTGTTCTGCCGATACCAATATGCAATTTGCGTATCACTCCATATGCGTTTTCTCACGACATCAAGTCCAATATACCCCTGACGTTCGAATAGAGAAATCCAGTAACTTGGCCATTGCAAGTTGATATGCCCTATTCCGGCTTGTTTTGGAACAGCAGCAGAAAAGAGGACAAAATCGGATAAACTGGTGAGTAGCGAAACGAAGTCATAAGCAGAGCTGGCTGCCAAATGTTCCGCGACTTCAAGCGAAATGGCTAAATCAAATGTTTGGCCAATATGTATATCGGTATTTTGACTAAAATCATGCTCAGTAAAGTTGGCTTCCTGAATTCTTAAGTACTCTTTGTTCACCCAGTTCCCGTCAACTCCGCAGACATTCGTTGCGCCGTTTTGCTTTGTCACATATAACCACGTCCCAACTCCACACCCGATATCGACCGCTGATCGTATGTCTGGAATGATGCTTTGAACGATAGACAATATCGTTTCCGCCGCGTAAACGGTCTTCGTGTGTCGATTTTCGTAAAAATCGTTGTCGTATAGCGTCATAACGTGCTCTCGTCTTTCGCCCTGCGTGTGATAGGGCCAGCCAATGTCGGGATCGATCTGCTTCAGATTCAAAAACCTGCAAGCGCCACTCGAGTGAGGATTCTCGGAAGGTACTACAGTTGTGACGGTGGTTCAAGTGAAAGTGCGAAATGGATATTCCTGGAAATGCAGCGATTCACTAATACATCTCCCACCGGCCTTTATCGTAGTAGCCAGGGAAGACCGGTTGGCTTTGGCGGTTGATTTTGATTTCGTCTTCGCGTTCGAATAGCCCCTTTCCAAACTGGATCATTCCGACCATGGCTTCGCGGTTGAGGAAGCGCGTGTTGATGTTGTTAAACAGCAGCGTAACCACCGCCTGAGTCAGAGCCACCTCGGTCATCACATCGTGTTCTATTCCTACGATGAATCCCCAATCTCCAAGTGTCGGCACATTGTTATGATAGGGGAGAACGCTAAAGCCAGCTTCCTCCATCGTCTTTTTAATAGATAGGAATGCCTTGGGTGCGAAGAAAGGACTAGTGGCCTGTGTGACGATGGTTCCACCTTTATTCAGATGCTTGAGACTGAGCCGGTAGAACTCCAGCGAGTACATACGCGCGAGGTCGACCGACTGCGGATCCGGCAGATCAATGACGATGGCGTCGAATCGTTGGGTTGTATCACGGAGAAATGCGGATCCATCTTGATTGATCACCGTCACACGTGAATCGTTTAAGGCCCCTTGATTGATTCGCAAGAGGACTGGATGGGTTGATCCAAGTTCCGTCATGGTGGGATCAAGGTCAACGAGCACAATGCGTCGCACATCGGGGTATTTCAGGACTTCTCGTACCGCAAGACCATCACCTCCCCCAATAATAAGAATATCGTCTCGATGATTGAGCAGTGAAAGCGCTGGGTGCACGAGTGGCTCGTGATATCGCTCCTCGTCATACGTACTGAACTGCTGGTTCCCGTTGAGGAACAAAGCATATTCATCCTTCCACCGTGTCATCACGATTTTCTGATATTGGGTTTGTTCTGACAGGATCACGGTATCTCGGTACTTTGCCTTTTCTCCATACAAGATAATTGGGTGTGAGGCGACGAGTAGGCCGCTAAGCACGAGGACCGTAGCTGCCCATCCCCCGGTGAGTCTCCGTGGAATCGCGAGCTTCCGATAGCAGCGAAAGAGAAGAAACGATGCGGCGATGGCATTGATGGCTCCCAAGATAATCGGGGTATAGGTGAGACCAAGGTAGGGGAGGGCGACGATAGCAAAGAAGAGCCCCCCAAACAGTGCTCCGTAGTAGTCCTTTTCCATGACTCCTGAGATGTTTGTCCGGAGTTCTTCGTAGGTCGAATTGATACGAGTGATTAGCGGAATCTCTAGGCCGATTAACAGTCCGATTCCAATGGCCCAGGGATAGATGATGAGTTCCATGGTCCGGAAGAACGGTGATAGTGCATAGGCAGCGACTGCGGATGTTGCACAGAGGATGGAGAGAAGAAATTCAAGAACAATAAACGTTTCGAGGAGATGGGTGGTGAAGTGGCGGCTAAGGCGACTTCCGAGGCCCATCGCGAAGAGCATGAACGAAATGATCAGGGTCCATTGCAGGACCGCGTTTCCGATGAGGTACGTCGCAAGGGTACAGAGGACAAACTCCGCCACAATTCCGGCGAAGCCAGTCGCAAAAAGGCAGATCTTTAGGAGGTTAGAGACGCTACGTGATGACGAAGGATGGTGTGCCCCCAACGTTTCAGGCACTGAACGGTTCCCAGAGTTGCATACAGGGTGTTCAAAAAGACATCCCAGCGCGGCCGCAGCGAGTGACGAGGCGAAGCATACGACTGTACGTTGAGCCGAGAAGCGACGCGAGAACGAAGCTAGAGGTCTTTTTCAACATCCTGCCACCCGGCTAGAGGCACCAACCGATAATGAACGACGAGCCAATATAGGAGAACATAATGATAAAGGCTGCGCCGAGGTTTGGACGTTCTTGCTCGACAAGTTCGGCAGCCATGCTCGCGCCAGGGAGCAAAATTTTATCCGTCGCGATACGGATGAGTGGGAGAGCAAGAAGGCCAATGCCTGCATACAGTCCGAAGGTTGTCAGGTTCGTTTCCCAGGATTCAAAGTCTCCACTGACGGCGTAACGCAGGATATTGCCCATGCCGATCAAGGCCCCCGCAAACGCGACCCCAACCGCCGTATTGTTGCGTTCGATATGGTCGTGAATACTGTAGGGAGTGATCTTCTCGTAAAGCAGGCTGACCACGATCAGTGCACATTGACCAAGCCCCCAGAATGCGAGGGCTGTCCAAATGGTGCCGCCTTCGCCGGAGATCGCGCCGAAAAGAATCAGGCCTGTCGCAATGTACGTCGCGCTAACGACGACGCCAGTGCCAACATTGTGATCTCGAATGATCTCTGTCGTGTTGTCAAACTGGTACAAAATCAAACGATTGTTGATCACTGTGGAAACATTGAGTAAAACGATCGCCAACATACCGTAGAGAAAGATATCGATGAGGTCATCGACGAGACCAACAGATGGGCCGACGATCGCGCCTCCAATCACCAGAATGAGTCCGAAGTAGTATCCAGCGAGACTGACCGCCAGTGCGGTGTTGTCTTTCTTCAGGAGTTCATCGTTTACCTTAAACTCGCGGTGAATGAGATCGAATACGACCTTGCCCACCCAGAAAAGACTGTAGGCGCAAACGAGGTAAATCAGCGCGAATACAGCGGTGTCTAGTGTCATGACGTGACCAGCACCGATCTATTTTCCAAATCCACCTCCGCCGCCACGGCTTGGAAAGCTACTGCGACCTGCTCGACGTTGAAACTTGTTTTGAAAGTTATCGCGTTTCATTCGATCTTTCGCCGCTCGGCGATCAAAAAACGAGGGTTTCGTTTGGCGTGTGACGGAGCCTTGTGTGCCGTATCCTTTGTTGGGGCCATAGTAGGGGCGACCTTGGGTACGATGGGTCGTGTAGGTATTGTAATCTCGCTGAAAAATACTGCCTCGTCCTATGCCAAGAAGGTTGCTCATGAGGGCATATTGTCCGTAGAAAGCCCAAAATGATCCCCCGCTTCCTGTGTTCCATGATCCATACTGCGGATTGCCGACGTAGCCGTAGCCAGGG
>JAJDBL010000058.1 GCA_029261375.1 Nitrospirales bacterium | reverse complement strand
TCAGCGCCTAAGCCAAGATCGTGGCGATTGACGTTCATCACCTCAACCTGATGACCGTGTTTGACCGTTCTCCAATGCACATCACCAAGGGTAAAGTCGCTGTGGCGCCGATTGTCTAAATAGAGATCAGCGTACTGTTTCGACACCAAGAGCTGAGAGGGAACGGCGACAGAGAGGATTCGAGCGGTCATGTTAATTCCATGCCCCCAGATGTTCGTGTCTCGCCCGAAATCGCGTCCTTCTTGGATCACGCCAGCATGAAGCGCCATCTGAATCTGAAGTTTTTCTCCCGAGCTCGTTTTCCAGTCAGGCCGCTTCACCTTTTCACAGAGCGAAAAAGCCACATCAATCGCTTTTGCGCTTCCGGTAGTGGAGACAAACGTGATGTAGCCGCCATCTCCTGCGGGGCTCCATCGATAATCTGTTTCAGAGAGACTGTGATAAGACAGTGCCTCTTGGATCCAACGGTACAGATTCCCAATGGCCTCGACTTGATCATCATCCGGCAATACCGAGAATGCGACGAGATCCATTCCTAGAATGGCGTACGCTCCACCGACCGGCGTTGGCTGTGTATCGTATGTTTCCATTGCTCACTCCCCCCCGAGTAAAAGAGACGTCATAAAATACTTGAGACGCTCCACCCCTAAATGCTCAGTACGTTGTTAGCTTATACAGCAACTTCTATGCCAACGATGACATAACGTCGCTAAACGACACATACTGTGACAAGAATCACTGTGTAGCCGTTTCATTGTGATAGAAGTCATCTCTAGCGTGATCTCCTCAAAGTGTTGAATATTCAAAAGCGGTAATAATTGTCGAGGCAGTCTCGTCTTTTTCATCGTGATGCGGTTTAGAATCGTGTGACATTTATCTCTACTCTTCTCGAGCAAACCCATGGTAACGACCAAGACCATGAAGCTGTCCTCGTGCCATGCGCTTTCCTCATTTCCTATCCACCCTCAGCTTACTGGACCTCGACACAGATGGGTTATGTCGTGCGTCATACATTCTCTGTGATACCCGTCATATGATGAAGGAAGGTCCAAGGCAGTGACTTGTCTATCCAGTATCAACAGATAGCGTGTCAAAGGAGGAGACGAAACTATATGCGGTATTTAGAGCAGGGAGGTTGGATCGCTCAGCGAGCCGTGTAGTTTTTCTGGATCGAGAATTTCCACACATTTTCTAAGATAAATTTGGATCACGCATCACGATTGTTGCCAGGGAGAGCCCAGAGACCATGCTCCATTCCACATTGACGTGGGGATCCTGCTTTCAGAACAGCTGCGCATAGTCCAGACCATGCTGATCTATCGACTGCTGAATGCGTGGAACGGTATCACGAAGGTCCAGTCGCGCGCGCAGTTCAGAATCGATCATACACCGAGCGAGTTCCGAGGGTGCCCTGTCTAGAGCGTGATGAAACATCTCCGGCGTGAAGAAGACAGTTCCTGGCCGGCTGGGGCAGGGAATAAGAACACGGAAGGTATGATGTGAGGCTATTGAAAGAATTGGCGCGCCTGGCAGGAATCGAACCTGCGACAACCGGATTAGAAGAAATGTTCTATCTAATCGCGTAGCCCATTGAAATCACTCTGGTTTCCCAACTTCCCTTTATTTTTAATGGATTACGATCATTACGATGATTCTATATGGTTCGATTGATTACGATGAGTACGACCATTCTTGGCACAAAATTGGCGCACTTGCCGCCGGTGATCATAGGCGACAATCTGCGAATATATACTTTAATTCGGTCCAGTTCTCTGGGAGGAGGTCAGCTACTCATGGATCTCGCCGACGTGGGCGGAAACGTCAAAGAGGGCTGCCATATCGCGTCCATGGGGGGAACCTGGATGGTGATGGCCTACGGGGCAGCTGGGATGCGGGACTACGACGGCACCCTGAGCTTTCACCCAAAACCTGATCTTCAACGCACCGGCACACTTCGCTTCACGCTGACCTATCATGGGCAGCGCCTCGTCGTGAAATTGGCGCCTGATGGTGCCACATATTCGTTGGAAGAAGGTCAACAGTTGACCCTTCGGCATTACGATGAAACGATCATACTCTCGTCGGAGAACCGGGTCATGTCGCGCGGGTATCAGGAAAACTGAGACCGTCTGATACGTAGAAAACTCGATGCGCGTCATGAACCTCTAAGTATACCCTTTGATAGGGAGACCATTGAAGGCCTTGCCAAAGCTTGGAAGCTTGATCATGACACCATGCGAAACGTTCGACAATAGCTCTCCTTTGCGTTTGTCTATAAATGGGCTTGGAGTTTCTGTGGTAGCAGGGGTACTGTATCCGTTTGTCGGTCTCCTCCTACCCAGTGTAGAGAATTTGTGATAGTGCTCGGTGCTTGATGTGGTCCAGTGGCGTGGGACCGATCAATGAATGAGCTGACTGTAGTCCTGCAACAATGAAACAACAAAATAATGAGCCCTTAACGCTCACGCCAACGAGTACACCGTGATGCCGAGAGATCATCTTCATCTCGCCCATGAGTTCTTCACCGGAAATGCGTCGTCGGATGATGAGGTCGTCCGCGTGACCACGCTTGGAAACGACGCGGAGTGGAAAAAGAAGATCGTCGCGCACCTCTCATCCCCCACGCGTGTGCTCGATCTTGCGTGTGGAACGGGCATCGTTACGTCTGCGATTGGCGACCAGTTTCCAGAGTGTGAACTGGTGGGTGTGGACCTGACGGCAGACTATCTTGAGATCGCACGGCAACGGGCAAAGTCGAGTGGACGCTCCAACGTCGAATTCATCCACTCTGCCGCCGAAGACTTCACGGCCACCAGGCCATTTGATGCCATCGTCTCGTCCTATTTAGCGAAGTATGCTGATCTAGAGGTCTTGACCGCGAACGCGGCCAGAATGTTAAAGCCAGGCGGCCTCTTGCTGATGCACGACTTTACGTATCCCCACAATGCCATCGTGGCTGGGCTGTGGGAAGGCTATTTTCCGGTGCTGCGCTGGATGCCGAGCAGACAACTCCGTCAGTGGCTCATGGCGTTTAAAGGACTGCCCACTTTGGTTCGCGAAACCACCTGGGTGGCCGATCTTCGCCAGGCGATGCACGAGCATGGCTTTACCGACATTCGTACAGAATCACTGAGTATGGGCACCGCAGCGATTGTCTCGGGGCGACGGTAGTTCTTCCCCCATACGCGTGGACCGCACATCAAACACGTACGGTCCACACGCCTATACCTAGGCGGCCTGCGTCTCTTTCGACAGGCCGA
>JAJDBL010000057.1 GCA_029261375.1 Nitrospirales bacterium | reverse complement strand
GGGGTGAACGAAAAGGGCTCACCGAGTAGAAAGTTCTGGTTACGAAGGTGTTCTGCCGTGATAGCGAGCGCAAATTCCTGTCTTGGCGTCTGATAGACCGGTTGTCTAAGGGTCATCGTAAAAATATCTGATTCGCTTTCAATATCGAGATCATCAAACGGCGCTTCGATGACAGCGAAGTCGTTCTTGCGATATTGCAAGATGAGGTGCGTATCCCACGGAGTGAATGGCACGGCATAGCTGGTGTCGATCAATGGATTAATGCCTGCTGATCGTCCGAACGTAAAGCGGAAGCGATCCCCGATGCCTGTCAGGTTGCGATGTTCAACCGTGGCCATTCCACGTTCCGCGCCGACGGTCGGAGACTGAAAGTTGTTGAATTCCAGCCATGCCTTGTACGGACGCTCCTCTTCGACGTGAACTTTGAGTTCAGCTTCCCCGGGACGGAGGCCTGGCTTCAGTTCTGCATTTAACCGTTGGATGCGATTGTCTTGGAGGAGAATCTGGAGACGCTCGCGGAGCGGGTTGACGTTGAAGGGTGGATCGGTTCCACGTGCGAGCCTCTGTCTGAAATAGAATGGGAAAAAGTGTTCTGTTCCTTCGATGTCGATGTTGGTGAGCTTTCCTTCAATGACCTGGATCGTAATGATTCCATCTTCGATGGATTGATCCGGGATCATGGCGCCGGAGTTAATGTACCACTTGTTGACGTACAGGAGGGTAATCGCACGTCGTAGCTCTTCGAGGTCTTCGGTCGTGATTGGTCGATTGAGATAGGGTTGCGTCAACGTGGAAAATTCGTTGTCGGTAAATATCGTACTTCCAGTGACTTGAATGCCGCGAACGGTGACCGCAAATCCGCCCAGCTTTTCTCGTGCAGGTTCTGCTGGAGGAAGGATAGGTGGAAGAATATTATCCGGAGCTTCCGGAAACGGTTCCTGGGTGAGCGGGGGAGGTTCACCCGATCTCCCCGAGGGATCAGTGATCGGCGGAAGAAACTGGGCAGAGGCAGTTGCAGTCAAGCCTTGTGTGAATGTGAAGAAGAGGAGGGTGACAAGGAAACGGGACGTGTGGCGTGTGGCAAACAGGTTGACTGGTGAGAGAGAAATCTTCTTTCGGAGCCCGATCTTCACACACCAGCTTTCGTTGTTAGCAACCGATTGTGGAATTGGTCGTCACAGTTTCCTTCCCCGCAAGGGGGGAGGAAACTGTGTTTCGTGTATCTCAACAATAACGTCAAACAATCCATCGTTGTATCGTGAGACGACCTACGAGGATCGTCCTCTAGATTCTTAGTTCGCTAATCCTTTGGCCTTCCACTGGAGTCGATCGCCGACCGCCAATGCAAGCCCCTCATTTGTACAGTTCCACGGCGCGACCGGATTCTCGACCCGCACTTTTTCGCCCGTTATTTTTTCCTTACACACCAACAAATTGGGGATAATCCCCGTCACTGCTCCGCCGGCATCGGCGACAGACGCGACCGTTCCCACCGCATTAATTTGAACGTTCTCGCCGGGATTCCATAGTAGACCCAGATCCGCGCAACTGCCGCCAGAAGGCGCCGCAACATCGATACGTTCTTTTTGGCCGGTCGTTTTGTTCTTACACACCACCAAATCCACATCGACTCCGGTCACGTCCCAGGTGATATCCGATGCGCCGCCATCGGTTCCAGCACCACCGTCGGTTCCGCCACCGGCAAAGGCTCCACGTCGGTAAATCACGCCGACGGCGGCATTGGAAAGCCACACTTCTGGGCTCCCGATAGGTGTGATCCCGTCTTGCTGCAGTGGCTGTCTCATCAGGGAGAATCCTGTTGGCGTTGCTGAGTCCTCCTGGGTGAACACAATGGCCGTATCATCACCAGTAAAACCAGGTACGCCACCAACCCCGGTGACTGTTGCAACGGTGGCGAGAGCTCCTGAGTTCACGTTCACGGCCACGATGAGTGATTGTCCAGTGTCGATATTGATCGCATCGAATGTGATGAAATTGTCGCTAGTCTGGCTCAGCGCTGGGAACTCGAAATCCACATCCGGAAGTGGAGGCACGATCGTCAGTGTGGTGTCGTTGACGAGGTCAATCGCGTAGATGCTCCACACGCCTCGTTGTGTTCCATCGGCAAGCCGAATGACGTTCAGCGCGTCGTATATCAGGAGGTCATTGCTCGCGGTGAATTCCATGGCGTCGGCCTGGAGAATGGTGTTGGTAGAACCGCCGTCGAGGGCGGGCGCAATGAGGGAGAACGTCCGGTCCGCATCCTCCCCTTCCCGATCGAGGAAGAGGACGTTGATTTCGTCTTCCGGCTCGCCGTCGGCATCGAGAAGGATCCAGGCGACACGATTCCCATCGGGCGACATCGTGATGGAGCTGGTTTGCCCAGGGAGCCCGAAACAATCGACTGGGGATTGTCCATCGGTGAAGAAGAAACAGACGTCATCATCCGCATTCACATAGACGGCAAGCTCTCCATCGCCTGTGACGGCGGGACGTCGTAGACCGGCATCAAACTCAGGAAAAATCATCCCCAGTGGACCATCGCCAAGCGCCTCTTCTCGACGACCGAGGAAAGACCCGTCAAGGTCAGGACTAGAGGTGACGAACAACGTGGCGTCGGGACCGGATACGCTCGCGAAGGACGGTGGTTCCGGGGTGGGTGTCGCACCAACGATCCCAACAGCGTCAAAGGCCTCCGCAGTTTTCAGGGCTTGAACCGAGTCTTGCCCGAATAGCTCCTCAGCCGATTGAATGCAAGCGAGCCTGGCATCGACAAATTTGGAGTTTGCACTCAAATGGAAGGTGAGTGCCCGATACAAGATGCGTTCGGCGTCGGAGATTCCGATGGCGCCGTCCGGTCCGGCCGCCAACAGATAGAAGGCATGGTTGATGATGCTGCTGTTGAGATGTACTCCCCCGTTATCCCGGCGATCAAAGGCCGCAAGGAAGGTGTCGTCGGGGCCAATAAAGTCACGCATGTGGGCAGGGTAATTGCGAACCGGCACACCGAGGGGAATTTCGAGCGATGCGGGATCTGATAAGCTTCGACTGGCCTTCCCAAGCTGGGTCCCGTTGGCCCAATCCGGGGTACCCACCGTTCTGGCCTCGACGGCCTCGCCGAAAAAATCAGAAAAGGCCTCATTCAAAGCGCCGGACTCATTCTGGTAGAGGAGCTTGGCCGAATGATCGACCACACCATGTGTGAGCTCGTGGCCAACAATGTCGAGCGCACCGGCAAAGGGCTTGCCATCACCAAAACCCATAATGGTGCCGTTGTAGAAGGCATTTTCGACACCCTGTCCCACACGGACCACGGCGACCATGGTTCCTCCTTGGCCATCCAGGGAGTTGCGGCCGTGACGCTCAAGATAGTAGTCATAGGTTTCCGATAGCCCGAATGATGCGCTGACGGCATCAGCTAGGGGCCAGCCGGTACTATCCGGCGAGGTGATGGGGAACTGTTTGAAATCCTGAGCATCCGCAGCCACGTTTTGTGCGTCGCGAATGACGATGGTTCCTTTCCGTGTACTGACGCTGGTTGGGTCGAGCGAGGGGTCGAACATCTGTTTGCTGGTATCAATCATGGAAAAGACATCACCGTCTGACCAGACGTTGAGGGCCCGCGTGTTGCCGCCCAGGTCACTGCCTGATCCGGCCGCGCCGACGTCATTGACCTGATTGAACGCGGTGAGGGCGACGCCCGTCATCG
>JAJDBL010000056.1 GCA_029261375.1 Nitrospirales bacterium | reverse complement strand
ACCTGCTTCCACGCCAATCATCACTCTGCAATTAGAGACAAACTGATGCCACGCATCACCATAAATTCTGTCCTTCTCACCTGTCTTCACATCGACATTCAAACCCAATCCCGCGACACGACACAGAAACTTCTCAGCGATCTCTGTTTTTTCCTGCGCCCCTTTTCCCATCCAAAACGGCAACGACCTCGCGCGATACCCGACATCGATAGACCGAGCCTCAGGTGGTTTCGTTAAACGTCGTGCTTGATCGACTAAGCTACCGTCCACATAACCCGTAAGGGTTTGGATAATCTGCCGCACATCCGTATATTTATGGTACACATCATCAAAATACTGAGGATCGAGCAGCGTATAGATGCAATCAACATCTACGCGATTGATCAGCGAGAAACGTTGTTGACAGTAGCGATGCTCATCTTGAAAAAAGACGACCTTATAACTTTCTCTCGCTTCCTTGATGTATTGAACGGATCTGTTACAGAGTTCATAAGGAAAGGAGCCGAACAATGAATAATGAAGAACAATCACATCGAAGCTTAAGTCGGAGAGCCCCATAGGGAAACCAAGCTCCAAGTTCACGGCACACACGTTGCGTTCGGAATAGTTCTTAAAAGAGTTGATATGCTCCAGAAGAGTCGGGGCGTTGGCCTTGGAGGAATGGGAATAGAGCAAAAGGATTCCGTTCACAGATTTCTTAAGGGCGTCGCAATCGTTCATTGTTCTATGAGATCCAGCAAGAGCGTGCGCTCGCCCGGTAGCACTAGAACCTAAGTACCGTTAGTTCAGCCACGCAATAAGGAAAAGGCCAGTTGGTCTAAACATCTCCAACGGCATCCCAGATTAACGCTACGCCACTGCCGACAATCCAACTAGCGCTCCAAAGTGTGTCAAAAATACTCCGAGCGTCTCATTCGGACGGGTACCATCTAAGCTCATTCACCTTTCTCAGAGCTTCTTTTAATTGGCACGATACAACCTCATCCACATCACTCACTTGTGGAACCTATCCAAAACGTCGGTGATCGTTCCGCAATGAAATTGTCGCGGGCGACGTGAGATTCTACGAGCAGACTCAATAAGAACGTCTGGCAGCATGGATCTAATTTTGCGATTAAACTCGGTTCTGCGGCGTAGTGTGTTTCGAGCCACTGCACGTTGCTCCAAACTCTCTTCGTACCTCTCTCGATCATGCTGATCCAACGTTGAAACGTAATCTCGCAAAATCGTCCGCATTTGTTTTTCGATAGACAACGAAGACCATTCCCGTCGATCTAGATCCACGTCTTCCGTGATGTAGACAAGCCAGTTTATTCGATCAAAGGCAAAGTCTAGGCCATACCTAGCCCTGAGCGCCAAATAATCATGCGCGACACTGTTGTGCCCCGCGCAATAGAGCCCTGGCACCAAGAGGTTAGCGATGATCTCTTCGGCGCAACCAAGTTCATGCAGAAAGGTCAATAGAAGATCATCGCGTGTCGAAGATTTGCCGCCATTTGATAGGTCAGTCTGTAAGTGTACGATGCCACCCAGGCTTGATTCCGCGGCTGTTGTAGCCATTGAACACCCCAGAATCATCGAAGTATAATCTGGAGACAAGTTGTGAAATAAGTTTCCACATTTCGCGACGATCCGTTGGCACAATTCAATGCTGTAGGCTCCGAAGCAAATCTTTCCTCGCGCGTACGATGATTTGTCCTGTTCGGATCTGGAGACGTCAGCACGACCTTTTTTTGACAGTTCCTCACGGGGATCGTATTCCACAAAGTCGGTTCCGTTTAAGACAGAGGGAGCCGCTTTGGTGTACGTTCCCTCGCCAAAATAGTTAGGAAGTTCTGTTGGGTAATACTCATCGTCAACCCAAGTCACGATGTCTGACTGCGACGCTTCAATGCTCAGGCTAGCCAGGGATAACGTATGCGGAAGCAAAAACATTTTATCAGTGAAATAACAAACATAATCTCCAGTAGCAAACTGCAACGCGTAATTCCAATTCTCCACCATGGACAACTGAGCCAGTGGGCGAACATATTTGAGATTCGTCAAAGAGGCATCGCGGCACTGTTTCTCGCAAGAAAGCGTCGGATCAATAAAATTGTCAGAAACGATAATCTCAAAATCCTTGTATTGCTGCCTCTCAAGGAACCCAAGAGCCTGCGCGACAAATGCCGGCCTGTGCCTGGTCGGGTAGACGAGTGAGAATCGAACTGGCATGTTTACCGAACTCGCTTCAAATACCCATCCGGTGCGACGGTAATGAGCAGCTTGTGCTCTATGCTCTTATCGATCTCGAATTCGGGATGGGTTCGTAAAAATTCCCAGACGGCGGTCTTTGGGTTGTTGCCTTTGCCCCAGGGGCGATCGGAAAATATTTCTTCGGGCATATCCTCAATCAGGGTGTCAAACACTACGCAGTAGCTGCCGTGGGAAACTAACGGTGCGTACGCTTCAAGTTCCGCTAACACATGTTCGTGTGAGTGATTCGAGTCAAGACAGACCAATACCCGGTCATGCGCATTAACGTGTTCGTGTACCTCCCGAATGATGTCCGGAGCAATAGACGAACCCTGGATCATCGAAATGCGCTTGAACATGGGATGTGCCTCGATAGCCTCCCGATTGTGAGCGCGAATATCGATGTCTACACCCAGCACCTCAGCACCCTGCGGGCCGCCGCAGGCAGCGTTCAGCTCCAACATGGACGCAGAAAAAACCAGCGAGCCGCCATGCGCAATGCCGGTTTCAATGATAAGGTTGGGTTGAATCGACCAGATTAGTTCCTGCATCGCGATGATGTCTTGCGGGTACTGAATGATCGGGCGGCCGAGCCAAGAGAAGTTGTAAGTATAGCCGTGACGGTTAGTCTCGCGAGACCATATCCGAGATAACCCCTGAACATCTATGTCGGCAGCAAGGCCTTTGATATTCTTTACCACCTGCGACTTGAATATTTCCAACGGATCCACGCTATCTGACCTTTGCTCTGATCACCATGTCTGAGGAGAGGGCACTCATCGCGTAACACATGCATAAATGATGTTACAGTCCTCCGGATGCTCCTTGCCAAATTCGTAGCAAGCACGACAGAACTCCGCCTTCCAATCCTTGGACTTCTCCATCCCCGTACGGCCCCAACCGTAGCCTTCATCCCAGAGCCCGTTCTTGAGAAACCAATCGATTTGCGGTGTAGAGAGCATTTTGTAGAAAATCCCCCCGGTCTTGATCACCTTCAGGCCGGCCCGCTCGACATCCTGTTGAAGGGACTCAAGGTTGTAGGAGCGACGGTGGCCAGCGATCTGAAGATCGAAAGGCGACAATTCGTCGCAACTGGACAACGTCCCCATCAGCACCGCAATTTTCCGATTCACTGCGTCACAGTTCGGTACGTGCGTTATCAACCGGCCTCCAGGCTCAAGACACGCTGCCGCTTTAGTGAGGACCTCCACTGGGTCAACGACATGCTCCAAAAGGTCGAGGAGAACGACCGATCCAAACTTCTGATCACACTCAAAGTCCTCAATTAACGATTGATGAAATGTTGCGCCAGGAACCTGCTTGCGCGCCTCGGAGAGATGCTTTGCCGAGGCATCGACTCCCACAATAGTTGTGAAGTGCCGAGCAAATAACTTTGTAAGCATTCCATCCCCACAGGCGATGTCCAGAAGGGAATCGCCTGTGGCATTTTCAAGACAGGACTTGACTTTGTAGTGCGCCAGAACCTGATTATATTCCGTATGGAACTTTGATCGCTCCCAAAGAAAAGTCTCCTGTAGTTCTGTTTCGCTTTTAGTATTCATTGTCACGCCTGTTCCTCTCTATTTCCGACATCACACGCTCGAGCCCTGCTTCAAAGGTAATAGCCGGCTGCCAACCGAGTTCGGCGTGCGCGCGACGCCAATCCATCGCTATAGAGGCTACATCTACATCAATATGAATTTGCTCGATAGGACTGCGGCTTCCCAGCCTGTCCACGAGCATTTGCGCAATTTGTCGAGTCGAGGTTAACACCCCAGTGCCCAAATTCAACGTCCCAACAAAACCAGAACTGAGCGTCGCCACGAGTGCCAAAACCAAGTCATCGATGTGCAGCAAATCCACAGCCGGGTTGCCGTTCCTGTAGCGATGGGTAACGATAGTTTCTGATCGCAAGGCCTTTTCGATGAAATTGTAGATGAATTTTGGCTTGTCACTCCCTACGCCAAACACTGGGCTGGAACGTAGCAGCGCACATCTCAGGCCCGCGGTACGGCAGCAGTGATTGATCAGCAATTCTGCGAGATACTTTGTTTCCCCGTACGGTCCGTGTGGGAGAACAGGTGTTGATTCATTGGCCGACAATGTACCTGCATAACCGGAGTAGATTTCGTAGTTGGAGAGATAAACTAAGGGAACGTCTTTCAGCAAGGAAACATCAATCACATTACGCAGCATGGCGAGCGACTGTCCCATCGCCACATTTGATGTGTACACCCTCGGATTGGCCAAATGCACAATGCAATCGATGTCCTCTTCACTTGCGAGCAGATCCAGATGCGTGCTCCCCATCGCCACGTCCAATTCTTCACGCGTTGGGGCCACGACTCTGAACTCATTGCCAATGGAGGCACGCAGGGCGTTCCCCAAAAAGCCCCCTCCCCCCGTCACAAGAACCGAGCGCTGCTCGACATCTGGCTTCCTCTCCGAGCGCAAACCCAGAGCCTCACGCACTGCGTTGAGCGGGTCGAGTTTAATTTGGGCTTCGCCAGTCGCATTCTGAACCTGGCGCAGGGCCGCATCGAAACCTTTCTTGTCAACGCTGGCGAGGATGCCGGTGGCAATAGCGTTGCTCCTCGACATGCCATAATCGCAACAAATGATCGTGCGCTTGCCTCGCTTGATCGACTCGACTCCTTGGTGGATTTTTTCGCGAATCGCATCGGGTGGATTACCAGCCTTGTCGACCAGATTGCGTACATCGACGATGCAGGTGTCCGCAACTTCGCGAACTGCCGAAGCGGACGCGGTCCCCAGTAGCGGAGTAATCCAGCGAACTGTCATTTCAGCGTATCCTTGGACACATATTGCTCGGTCAGGCTACGCAGATACCACCCGGCCCGGATGGAAGGACGTTCGGGGGTTTCCCCCGAACTCACAAAGCGAATCAGGACATCAACCTCGTTGAAGCCGGCCAAGGCTCGCAGATAGGTCGACGCGGAAAAGCGCGGGTTGATCTCAAACGGCAAAAGCACTCCATCACGTACTCGCGCTTGAATATTGATCGGGCCACGACTTCCAACAACTTCCGCAATATGCTCAGCTTGACGACAAAGCTCGGGGTACTCGCCAATATGTCCCTGTGAATACCCGCTCGATACGACACCCCCGCGTCCACGGTAGGCGACGGACAGTTTGGCGTTAAGATCTCGGCGCAAAGCAATTGACCCTACGACGCCATGTTCAGGCAGCGACAGGACGCCAATCGAGAACTCGCCCTCGGCAACATCAACATATTCCTGAACGATGGGCTGGCTGCCATTGCGCCGGATAAACTCTCCATAGATCATTGCCTCATCGGCACTGACTGCAAAAAACACAGACGCACTTCCGCCAGAACCGGTAGCAGGTTTGACGATACACGGCAGCCCGGTAAAGGCGATGTCCTCAACCTGATTGATTCCGACTGTTCGAGGAATCGTTATTCCGTTGTCTGCGAGATGTTTGAATGTCCAGTCTTTGTCCGAACAAAGAGTAACAACTTCACGGGTGTTAGCGAGCAACTCAATTCCTGCATCGGCCAGCCTATCGGATGCATTCCCTAGTAAGGTCATCGGCTGCTCACCGCCAGGAACCAGCAATCTGGCGTCCGCGTCAACACAGGCATCAATGACGCTTGTTACATAACTCTCGTGACTTACGCGGTACGTTCCAGCGAATCCTGGCTCGTAGAGTCCGTACGCGGTCGAAGAAAGGTCACAACCGTAGACCTCATAGCCTCCTGCCAGCCGTAACGACTTGTAAAGTTCTGTGCCAAGCGATGCACCACCGACACCCGCAATCATGACTTTAGTCGGCTTGGATTGCATTCCCATAAACTTTACTGGTGCACCTATGGGCGACTTTGGTGGTGGACAACATCGGAGACTCGACCAAGTTCAGTGACCGTCAAGTCTGCATAGCTCGGCAAATTAATCGCTCGACCTGGAATGCCCCACGCCAAGCGATTTTGTGGTTGGTCTTCAAACATCGACAAGCTGGATAGTGGATGAAAAAATGGCCTGGCATCGATATTTTCCGCCACAAACGCTTCTTGCAGGCTCTCGCACGTCATACCTGTTTCGGCATCAAAAACGGCAGTCGGCATCCAAGCGCCATTGACAGTCCCTGCTTGCTCGGGATTCATTTTCACCCACGGCGTCCGCTCAATCCGATCGCGGTAGTACCTCAAAATTTCACGTTTCCGTTTGATCAGTTCATCAACCCGCTCCATCTGCGCGCAGCCGATCGCGGCTTGAATGTTGGACATCTTGTATTTGAAACCCAGCATGTCCGGCCAGAACTGCTTAGTCTGTCCACGAGCCCTTCCGTGATTGGAAAGCGTCAGTACCGTCTCATACAGCGCAGCATCGTTGGTAACGAACATGCCACCTTCCCCCGTCGTGAGCGTTTTAGTGCCATGAAACGAGAAGCTCCCGAATGCGCCCATGCTGCCTGCACGCCTGCCATCAGATACCGAGCCAATGGCTTCTGCGGCGTCTTCGATAATCGGTATCCCATGCGTCGTTCCAATGGCTAATAGCCGATCCATCTCACAGAGATTGCCATACAGGTGAACCGCAATGATCGCCTTGGTGCACGGCGTGATGGCAGCTGCAGCCAACGCCGGGTCGATACACCAGCTATCGGACAGGATGTCAACAAATACGGGCTTTGCACCCAAGTGTACAATGGGTGCGGCTGTGGCAATCCAGTTGGTGTCGGCAAGGATGACCTCATCACCCGGGCCCACGCCCAATGCCGCAAGGCCCATGTGTAGAGCTCCAGTACAACTCGAGGTGGCAATGGCATATGTCACTCCCAAGTGTGCTTTGAAGGCTTCTTCAAAGCGGGTGATATACTCGTAGCAGCAGTCACCCCAACCATTGCGTGCGGCATCAGTAGCGTACGCGACCTCAAGTTCTGTGATGGAAGGCTTGGTGTAGTAAATGCGTGATTTCATGCCACTTCCAAATGCGGGATCGCCGTCGCGAACTTCCCTCCCCAACCCCGTATGTATGCCAATTGAGCCATGACTTCGCCTTTGAGGTTCCACGGCAAGACAACAACATAGTCTGTCTTAGCGTCCTTAAGGCGGTTTTCGTCCACAATAGGGATTCGACTGCCAGGCAAATATTTTCCCTGCTTGACGGGGTTGCGGTCCACGATAAAAGGAATCAGGTCAGGCCGGATACCAGCGTAATTTATCAAGGTATTGCCCTTGGCAGCCGCACCA
>JAJDBL010000055.1 GCA_029261375.1 Nitrospirales bacterium | reverse complement strand
TGCAGATCCTCGCGAATCTGCTCAAACCCCAGGGGTTGGTAATCAATCGTCGCGTCGATGCAAAAGCCGCAGGTGTATGGACAACCCACGCTTCCGATCATGGGAACGACTTTAAATGAGGTGGGGGCCTTGTCGATGGTGGGTTCGATGAACTTCCATCGTTCTCTGACGCCAGGCAACTCGCGGGGTTGTCCAGCCGCGCTCAGATGCTGCCCGATGGGCCGATGCGGCTCACAATCCCGGATCACGTCCTCTATCAACGACTTATCCGTAAATCCTAAGACGTAGTCGAAGTACTTCACTGCATCTTCTGGGTAACACCGGCCGTGTGGCCCACCCATGACGGTGACGGTTCCGTTTTGCCGAAATTTATTGCTCAGTGCGTAGGCAAGGTGCGCGGATCGCGTAAATGCGGTGATAAACAACAGGTCCGCATCACTCCGTAGCTCTTTGTCGAGATCTTCCAGGCCGGTATAGCAGACGAATTGGACGTCATGTCCCATCTGCTCACACCAGACCGCAACCACCTGCGGCATGATGCTGGCCAGGTTCTGATTCATCACTCGCGCGTAGAGGCTGTTGGTGGGGCCCTCTGTGACGAGATCGAGGATACTGATTTTGAGGCGGCGCATTAGTCTCCAGGGGGTCGTATAAACCGCCACAGCTTAGCAGAGTAGGGGGTAAGTAGAAAGGCGAATGTCTTGATTTGACAAGGGCTTACCGCGACAATTTGGTAGCACTTTTGACTCATGTAAAACGCTAGGACCTTTACCCCCTTGCTCGGGGCCCCAACCCCGTATACCATGACTGTTTTATTCACCCGCAAAGGGCTAAAAACCGTTTATGTCTCAAGGACTTGAAGATCAACGGACCACCGTTTACCGGGTCGATCCTGAGCGCCCCGGCGATCCCGCGCTGCCCGTTCTTCGCACGGAAGAGTTGATGCTCAATATGGGGCCGCAGCATCCTGCGACCCATGGAGTGTTGAAGGTGGTGATGGACCTGGAAGGCGAACGCATCGTCAAGGCAACACCCGTGTTGGGGTATTTGCATCGCGGGGTGGAAAAGCTGGCCGAGCACGGGACCTATCACCAGTTCATTCCTCATACCGATCGTCTCGATTACGTATGCGCGATGTACAACAACTTTGCGTATGTTCGAGCCGTCGAAAAGTTGATAGACCTTCCCGTTCCAGAACGTGCGGAATACCTGAGAACAATCGTCGCTGAAATTCAGCGAATCATCGGCCACCAGTTCTGGCTAGGAACACAGGCCTTGGACCTTGGTGCGATGACGGTCTTCTTCTATACGTTTCGTGATCGAGAGATCTTGCTGGATTGGTTCGATCGACTGTGTGGAGCGCGGCTGACGACCAGCTGGTATCGCATCGGTGGGGTCGAGCGAGATTTCTCCCCGGACCTGGTAGAAACGATCTACGAATTTCTCGACTACTTTATCCCGAAAATCGACGAGTACATGATCTTTCTGGAAAAAAACAGGATTTGGCTTGCGCGGTGCAAGGGCGTCGCCGTCATTTCTGCTGAAGATGCCATTAGCTTTGGCATGAGCGGTCCGCCGCTGCGTGGATCCGGCGTCGATTATGATGTGCGTAAATATGAACCCTACGCCGCATACGACAAGGTTGAGTGGAGAGTTCCGGTCGGGACCAATGGCGACACCTACGATCGATACTGGATTCGTATGGAAGAAATGCGTGAGAGCGTCAAAATTATTAGGCAGTGCCTTGATCACTTGAAAAAGCTCGACGAACTCCCCGCAGACGATCCTCGCAACCAGGTCATGACAAAGCGACCAAGTGTGACCCTCCCGACAAAGGATCGAGTGTTTACCAGCCTTGAAAACATGATTCAGCAGTTCAAGCTCTTTTCGGACGGTTTTAAGGCACCAAAAGGGGAGATCTATTGCGGCACTGAGGCGCACAAGGGAGAACTCGGATTCTATATCGTGAGTGACGGTGATTCAAAGCCGTATCGCATGAAGATTCGGGCGCCGTCATTCATCCACATGGGCGCGTTTGACCATATGTGTAAGGGGTATATGATTTCTGATTCTGTCACGATTTTTGGGACTTACGATGTCGTGATGGGTGAGTGTGACAGGTAATGGGACAGCTCCAAAAGCCCACCAGCTGCGTTCTCGCTTCGCGCCTTGGCTCAACGTACGGTCGTACGATTCGCCTCGACTCAATACCTCAAACATACGTTTTAGTATGTTTGAGATCTTTCGTTTGCTGCGGCCTTGCCGGATGGACTTTTTGACCTGCCCCATGCCGTCATGCCGTTTTTAAGGGAACGAGTGGTATTCGCTGACAAAAAAATGAATTTCTGGAGAAGCTCCTAATGGCTCTCAAACCTGTAACGAATCCCGATGTTGAAGTTGAACCTGTCGAGTTAACTATCGACGGGGAGAAGGTCATGGCCAAGCCCGGCATCTCGCTCTACGACGTCATCTCGAAGAAGGGCACGAAGGTTGCCGCCATGTGCTACCACTACACCTTTGATCCATTTGGATCGTGTGGGGTGTGTTTGGTTGATGTTGAGGGAAAAAAAGCTCCGGTGCGTTCCTGTACCGCCAAGGTTTCGGCTGACATGGTGGTGACGACGGAGACTCCTGAGCTTTTCGATGCCAGGAAGAAAGCGGTGGCAAAGCACTTGTCGACCCACCCACTCGATTGCCCTGTCTGCGACGCTGATGGGCGTTGTGAACTCCAAGACATGGCCTTTAACCACGAGATCACGGACCTAATCGACGTCAAACGGAAGATGATTCCGGAAGACACGCGGAGTGTTGGGCTGGATTTTAATATGGAACGCTGCATTGTCTGTGGCGAGTGCATCAACATCTGTGAAGACGTGCAGATGGTCCATCCTGAGATAAACGAGAAGGGCAAGTTCAAAACCGGTGCCTTGCAGTTTCTCAAGAAAGATGGAGCGCAGCAGGTCGTCGCCAAGGGCGATGTGCCGTTGCATTGCGAGTTTTGCGGAGATTGTCTGGCCGTATGTCCGGTCGGCGCCATCACGAACAAATTTGCGAAGTATGTCTATAAGCCGTGGCAGTTGAAAACGACGACGACGACCTGTGCGTATTGCGCGGATGGATGCGAGATTCTCATCGACAGTCAGGATGAAAAGATGGTGCGCGTACGCTCTGAACTGTCCTGGAAGAACAAGTGGGGCGATCGTGAAACCACGGCGCAAGGACATGGCGGAATCTGCGCACGTGGCCGCTTTGGTTTTCACTATATCGATCATACCGAACGGCTGAAACAACCACTCGTTCGCCGACCCTCGCAGGGCGTCGACACCCATATTCCAGTGCCCTGGATGGAAGCAATCGACGAGACGGTTGAGAAGCTGGCCGCGATCAAGACAACGCATGGGGCTCAGGCTATTGCCGGCCTGATCACTGCGCGATGTTCCAATGAAGATTTGTATGTCTTTCAGCGCCTCATGCGAGCTGCGATTGGGACCAACAACATTGATAGCAGCGCGCGCTATGGTCACATGAACTTTGTTCGCGCCATGCGTGAGGCAACGGGTCTCAGCCGCTCAATGACATCGTTCGATGACATCACGAAAGCAAAGGCGATTCTGCTTATCGGCTCCGACATTACGGAAACCCACCCCATCACCGGGCTTCGCGTCAAAGAAGCGATTCGCGTCTATAAATCTAATGTCATCATCGCGAATCCACGAAAGACTAATCTGGCGAAGCTACAGTTCGATAATGTGCACCATCTGCAACTGCGACCAGAAACCGAAGGTCTGTTCATTACAGGCTTGGTGAAAGCACTTGTCGATGGCGATCTGTTCGACCAGGAAGCGACGGCTCCCTATCCTGAAGCGCTGAAGGCGATCAAGGCAGCGGTAGCATCGGTGTCGCTGGAGACGATCGCCGCAAAAACAAATATCGAAGTCGATACGATTGTCGATGCCGCCACGCTCCTGGCGCAATCACCGCGAACGGTCATTCTGTGTGCGGAAGGCATCAGCACGCAGGTTGGCGGACATACGAACATGCTGAATTTGATCGATTTAGCCTGGCTGACCGGAGCCCTGAGAAAACCTGGGTCTGGAATCACCTGTCTGCCGGAAGAAGCAAATGAACAAGGGGCCGTCGACATGGGTGTCGCGCCTGAGCTTCTTCCTGGTCAGGTCGCATTCAGCGATGCTGGCGCACGCACGCGATATAACGAAGCCTGGAAATGCGAACTCCCTCCGGTGGATTCCGGCGCATCTCTCATGGATATACTTGATCGATGTCGCAGTGGCGAAATTAAAGCGCTGTACGTCGTGGGCGAAAACCCTCTTGCGACGTTGCCGGCGTCATCGAAGGTACGAGAAGCCCTGGAGAACGTCGAATTCCTGGTGTGCCAAGAATTATTCATGACGGAGACTGCCGCGCTGGCTCATGTCGTGTTTCCTGCATGCTCATATGCTGAGAAGGTAGGATCGCTCACAAATTTCTGGGGACGCATTGGGCCATTGGACGAAGCCCTCCAGCCGAAGGAAGACTCGCGGCCGGATTGGGAAGTCTTCTCGGTCATCGCACATGGGCTGGGTCACACGATGGATTATGAAGGACCCGAAGATGTGCTTCACGAAATTGAAAGACTCATTCCCGGCTATTTCTCAAAGGAACAGAAGGAACGGCCGATGCCGGACCTCTCATCGTATTTAGGCAACGGATATGCAACGAACGTTGGCAGACGATATGGAAACCGACAAGAAGAAACTGCGACGATATCGTCACGGCTCATGTTCGGACAAATCATCTATCACTCCGGTAAATTGACGAC
>JAJDBL010000054.1 GCA_029261375.1 Nitrospirales bacterium | reverse complement strand
TGCTGTGGAGCCCAATCAAAATGACGATTCAATTTCTAGCACGTGGGTGGGATACTTTCCACAGGAAGCAATGTGGGAAATTGGGTGGGTGGACGAGACAAGTTATTACGATCTAGGGATGGGTCGGGATTCGACCACGTGGTCCACATATGAGGTGCGCTGGTCAACAGCGCCAATCACGAACGCAATTTGGAATACGAATGACCCCAATGTCATCCTGCCGATTGTCGCGCAGGAATCGGTGGCTGGCGATAATTCTGTTGTTAACTTGGGCCCCGGCGAATTTAGAAAGTGGAATTCCTTTAGGAATGAAGTCCGAGCAAAGTTTGTTCTCCCGGAGTGCGCGTCAAACCCGCCTCCCTGTATCACACTTGGCACGACATCGCAGGTGTATTTCGCGATTAAAGATATTAGCGTCATGAACGGTCATATGGGCGTGAACGTTACTGTCGTTGATGGTCGAAATAGCTTTAGTAACAACATCCGGACCATCGACTATTTTCTCGATAAGAATTCGCCAGTAGCCCCAACGATGTTAGTCGCTACACCCTGATTCTGACTAGTCATGGCGGTCCACATCATGTATACCGACTGCGCTATTTGGTCACGATCAATCGAATTTCTAAAAGATGCCTAACGAACATTGCGGACGACAGCACCTTTCTGGTACGGGAAGGGAAGAGATTCAGGACGTACTCAAGCGCCATCGCGGGATAGATTGGAAATAGTGCATGGCCCGCCTTGACGCTGAGACCTGCCTGTATTTTTGAAAATCCAGCGCGTTTGAACAGAGCATTGAGCGAAGTATTTGTGTACTCCTGAAGATGAAACCCTGTCGCCGTATCATCAAAATAGCGTGAAATATCATGCGGCCCCATGAATTGGTGTGGCGTAATACAGATGTAGACCCCGCCTTTTACCAGAGCAGTATGGATGTTTTTGATTTGGTCGAAGGCATCGTCTGGATGTAGGTGTTCCATCAATTGATAGCTATAGGCAACATCGACACTTCCCTCTGGAACGGAAACACTGGAACCGTTGGACAATATCAATGTGAAATTGGCTGGTTGAGCGGTGTTCCTCGTGATGTTGTCTGACACGTCAATGGCGTAAACTTTGCTGACATGCTTCGCCACTTCAAATGAGAGATGGCAGCCCCCTGGCCCCACTTCTAAGAATATGGCCTCAGGGTTCAAGAACCTTGATAACAGCTTCATTTGATCGCGCGCCGCTTCCTGTTGTTCAATAGGGTTCGCTTTGCGTGTCAATTGGGGATGGGATGGCACTCGCTCAAACAATTCATTGTAGAGGGTTGAGTACAGTTGGGTTCTCTCCTCTTTTGGTGCACCGCTTAGCTTGCTCGCGAGCTCCTTTTCTATCTCATAGTGTTCGCGCAGTTGCGCCGCTGTTCGTTCGCCTTTTTCCGCCAGGTTGCCGCTCATCAGGTCCTCCTTCTGGTGCCCGGATATTCGCAGTCCCTATCGCAATGTTCGGTAGGCTGCTCATGGCCCGCGTGCGCAAACGACCCATCATTAGGACGATACGCGCGGGATAGATTCAAGCAATCGCTCGTGGGAATACTTCGAACATTTTGGTTGTGATTCAAACTCGCTCGTCTACATAGCACGACGGCGGCCATACATGATCTTGTGTGACATTGAGCCGATAGTTCCCATTATTGTGTTGCCTGCTGTAAAAATCAATGGCGACACAAGACCACAAGCTACGCTTCGGTCTCTTCGACCGAAGCTTCTAGGGGACTAACCACGCATTGTCTCTGACAGCGGTCGCATTCGTCGGAATCTATTGCCTAGGGCTCGTATTCTCATTTCAACGCCCAATTTATGGTCTCGCGGCATACCTTTGGGCCTTTTACAATCACCCTCAAGGTCGTTGGTGGGGACTCGATCTTCCGGACCTGCGGTGGTCGTTGATCGCTGCTGTTGTGACACTCATCGCCACGATGCTCTCACGGTCATCCGGAACGCGTCCTGCCTGGCACGCAAGCTGGGGCGTACGATTATTAATCCTCTTTGTCCTTTGGGTGTGGCTGCAAAGTTTGTGGGCTGTGAAACAGGCGTATCATATCGAGGGAGCAATACTCTTCACAAAGTATTTAGTGCTCTACTTTCTGATCTATCGTGCGGTGTCCGATACGAACCTTTTTGAGCGTTTTAGCTTCGGGCATATTTTCGGCTGCCTCATCTTTGGCTGGGTAGCATATCAGAACGCAGGTCCTGGTCGTCTAGAAGACGTCGGAGGGCCAGGGCTTCAGGATGCAAACATGCTTGCTGGACATATCGCAACCGGTCTTGTTTTTGCGGGCATCGTTTTTCTGAACTGTCGAGGAACCAAGCGATGGCTCTCGTTTGCCACCATCCCTTTCATGTTGAATGGGATCATCTTAACGGGGAGTCGTGGTGCTTTTGTCAGTCTCCTCGGCGCAGGGGTTGCTGTATTATACCTGGTTCCCAAAACAAGCCGTCGTATCGTGTATGGACTCAGTGGGCTCGCTGTTGTGCTTCTGCTCATCCTTGGGCACGAATTATTTTGGGAGCGCATGCTTTCAATTCTGGAAACCGATAAATCAGGGAAACGCGAAGCGAGTGCGCAATCCAGGATTGATTTGGTGGGCTACGGGTGGGAAATGGCCAAGGATTACCCTTTAGGCGCGGGGCATCGTGGTCATCAGGTGCTTAGCCCAGACTACATGCCTGAGAGTCTGCTTACAAATGTCGGGGGTGTGGTAGGCAGATCCGCGCATAACACGTTTCTTGCTGTTCTCGTGGAGCACGGCTTTGTCGGAGCGGTTCTGTATCTTGGCATCATGATCTGGGTTATCCGGACGCTTTTCCGGTTACGGGCCTTGGATGCTCAGGCACTTCCTCCGTCGCTTGGTCTCTACAGAGCCGCGCTCGGAGGCGCGCTTGCTGTTTTGTTTTTTTCCGGCCTCTTTGTTAACGCGCTCAAGGCTGAGGTTGGAGTATGGCTTCTAGCCTTGCTGGCTATCCTCTCGCAGATATCCCACGACTCCATCCGTGGACATGACGAGTTGGGACCTCGGGAGGGTCGTCAGAAGGCTGTGGGTGAACACTCAGGCAACATGCGAAGTTGACGGTGTAGCGTACAGATGGGGAGGGGTGTTGCGGTTCTGTTCGAAACGAAGTTTCGAGTCTGTCCCTACCTTCCTTGCATCGAAGGGGTTGTCGTCGTGGGAAAAACAAATCGAAACCATAAATACGGGCATGTGCTTGGTCAGCATGAAGTCCACTTGACGCGTTGTATAGACCATTGCGAATGAGCGGCCTTCTCAACCCTGGAGGTTTTGTGGTGACGGCGTTTGGCCCAACGCGGGGGCATCCTTCATGGAGGACACATTTCTTCCGTCTGTCCTTGGACACGCCTTGTTGAAACGCCTAAGAACGATTTGGTGATACGAGATGAGTGATGCAAAGTACATATTCATAATTGGCGCGATGAAATGCGGTACTACTGCGCTTGCCGATCTTCTAGATCAACAAGCTGCGGTGTGTCTATCAAATCCGAAGGAGCCCGCCTACTTTAACAAATGGGGTCAACAGAAGGGTTTGGAGTGGTACGAAAGTTGTTTCAAACGAAAATCCACACCCTATAGGTTGGATGCTTCGGTCAGCTACTCGGCTGGATGGGGGGATAGTAGCAAAGAGGAGGCGAGGCGAATTTATGAGTTTAGCCAAGATGCGAAGATCATCTATGTTGTTCGGGATCCCATTCAGAGGACATGGTCACATTACTGGCATGAGGTCAGAAACCTCAAGGAACGGCGAAGCTTTGCGGAGGCTACAAAGAATCGAAAGAGCCAATACATCTCCGGCAGTGAATATCATAAGCGTTTAGATGAGTATCTCGAATTTTTTGACCGGGACAATATCTTCGTGACGACGCAGCGTCAAGTCGCGGAGCAACCCATAGAGCTTGTAAACAGGATTAACCAATTCATCGGATTGGAAACTAGATTGGCGTCGAGCGAGCACACGAGCCGTCGAGCTAACACCTCCTACCAATTTAATGCGATCGGAGCTGTGCTCATGCGTGCAATCCCTCTGAGTTTCGTGAGCGCAGTCGCCACGTGGTCGTACCGGCATCTCCCTGAAGGAACTAATCGTTTTATAGGAAACATGATATCCAAACCTGTCGACAAGATCTCAGAGGAAGATGCCCTGCGTCTACGAGAGATTTTTGAGCACGGAGTTGATGATCTTTTCCACCGTTACGGCGTCGATGTCAAAGAAAGCCAGTGGTGGTTTCCATAACGTCCAGCCGGACATCGGACTCTCGATCTTGCCTCATCAGCATCGAGGGTGAAGGCAGATTGGCTAATTCCGAGGGATGTATGTCGCATCGAACGAGTGATGGTGGTGCGTCGAATCTGGCTCGACCCTTTGCATTCAGTGGGCATCCTGTTTTTGATTTCGCATGAGCAGTGGTGTTTGTAAAGGAGCGATGGGCCCGAAGGATGTTCGCCGATTGGTGAAATAGTTGGCATGTTTCTGCTAAATCAGACAACCCATAGGATGGTAATGCAGTACCATCCTCGCGTTGGACATCTGCATGTTCCGAATTTGGTCGCGCGGATTCCGCATGAGATTGGGGGGTATTTCGTCCGTACGAATGCGTCCGGTTTTCGCTCTGATGCGAATTTTCCAAAGAAGCGTGGAGATCGGCCGAGGATCCTTGTGTTTGGGGATTCGTTCACGGCTGGAGAAGGGTGCAATAACGACCAGCGATATGCTGAGTTGTTGTCTCAGGAATTGGGAGCCGAGGTGTTTAACTTCGGTCTTTCTGGATCGGCTCCGGACCAGCACGCCCTCATGTTCGAAGAGTTTTGTCAGGGAATGGACGCAGACTTAGTCGTCTGGGGAATCTCAATTCATAACATTGATCGAATTCAACTCACGCATCGTCCATCAGTCGATCGCGTGAGTAATAGGCCGATCTTGGTCCCCAAACCGTACTTCTCCGTTGACGGCGACGAGCTAAGCTTACACCATGTGCCAGTCCCGCGGTCACGCCCAGAAGTTGAGGACAAGGATTTAGCGGAGTATGAGGACGGAAACTTGGAGCCTCCAGGCATGGAGCGCTTCTATCAAATGTCATGGCTGCAACCGGTGAGGCGATTGCTTCGCAGCTATCTTGCAGATCTCAAACATCATGTCCGGGCCTGGGTGTATCGATTGACTGATGTACAACTATATCAAGACTATCGGGATCCACAGAGTGATGGATGGCAGCTGATGGCTGCCATCATAAAGCGATTTCACCATGGTGTAGGAACAATTCCCCTTCTCATCGTGCCACTACCAACATACCATTACTACGTCGACAAACTGCCACCTATTTATCAGCCGTTATTTACCTCATTGGCCAAGGAGCACCCGAACCTGTTCGTGTATGATCTGACAGCGGACTTGGTGCAGCTTCCTCTCAAACAGCGTACGCAATTGTGCTTCGAACATGACTCTCATTATTCCCCATTTGGTCACCGGAACATTGCCCGGCTCATTGCCAAAGAAATACGGAGCAAAGAATTACTCTCCGCACATCGTGCCGAACAAAAGGCATCGCCAAAGCGTGGCCCAAGTGCGATCAAGCAGAGTCAATATATCCTAGGTATCTCTGCCTTCTGTGACAATGCTTCGGCCGCGCTGGTAAAGGATGGTCAGATCATCGCTGCCGTCGAGGAGGAACGCTTCTCCCGCGTGAAGGGAGACCGACGGTTTCCACTCCAAGCAATCAATTATTGCCTCGAGGAGGCTAGGATCAACCAGCATGAGTTGGCGGCTGTGGTGTATGACAGGGTTCCGGCCCTCGTGCTTGAACAGATCGTTTGTTCCGTCATGGTCACAGCAAGTGAAGAATCATGGTTATCGCTCATCCGTGATTGGGTAACCTCTCAGCTGAACATTTCGAGCCTCATTCGAGAGAATCTACGATATGACGGTCTCTTGCTCCAATCAGATCATGCGCATTCGATGGCTGCAGGCGCGTTTTATCCTTCACCGTTCGAGGATGCGGTGATTCTCTGGCTCGGTGGCGCTGATGAAGGCGTGACAGCCTCAATCGCAGTGGGGACTGCAACTACGATGGAAATTCTCAAAGAGGCCCATTTCCCACATAGTTTCAGTCACCTGACGTCAGCCTGTAGGGAATTCATCGGGCTTCTTCCCCAAGACGGAGACATTGCGATGCTGGGCTTAGCCGCTGGAGGAAAGCCAGAGTATTTCGACCCCATCGTTAACAATGTTGTTGATTTGAAAGATGATGGGTCAATCGAGTTAAACCTGGAGTATTTTTGTTTCCGGAGCGGACAGGCTAAGTTCAGTAAGCATGTGGTGGGATTGTTGGGAGGCACAGCTCGACTGCCGGATGCGCCCATCACCCAGCGGGAAATGGATCTCGCGGCATCGATGCAAGTACTCGCCGAGGAGGCACTTCTACGCACGGCCCGCCATGCGTATCGAGAGTCAGGGGGGAAAAACCTCTGCCTGGGCGGACATCTAGGACACAACGCGGTCGCCAATCGGCGCCTGATCCAAGAAGGCCCTTTTGAACAGGTGTGGATTCAGCCTGCCCCCGGTGATGCGTGCTCAGCGTTGGGTGCGGCCTTGTATGCCGACGCCACTTACTTTTCCAGGCCGCGTCAGGCAACGAAGAAAGGGAAATCCCCTCAAGGGGGATCTTGTTGGGGGCCAGCTTTTTCTGATGATGAAGTTCAAGCTTTCTTGGAAACCCATGGCTACTGTTATCATACGTTACACGCGACAACGCGCGCTGTGCGCGTGGCAGACATGCTTGCCGAGGGAAAGATCGTTGGCCACGTCTCAGGTCGAATGGAGTTAGGATCACATGGGTTCGGTGCGCGCTCCGTCCTGGGCGCTCCTCGTATTCCCGAGGTGCGCGCTAGGCTCAATCGCGGCTTCGGTAATCGCGTTTCGGTAAGCGTATTGGAGGAGAAAGCGCGCGAATGCGTAGGGTTGGACCACGCGAGTCCATTTATGTTGGAAAGTGCATCGAGTCCTCATCAGTTCCTAAAAGGGAGTCTCGGTGAGGAAGTTTTGGTTCAAACGGTCAATCAGTCAGATTATCCCGTGTTCTATGAGGTGCTCCGCGCACTTCAGGAGAAAATCGGCTACGGTCTTGTCTTCAATTCTACATTTAGCCTTCCCGGTGGACCGATCGTGTGTACACCTTTCGATGTTTATCACTGTTTTATGGTCACGGATATCGATGCGCTGGTTATCGAAAATTTCTTGCTATTGAAGAATGAGCAGCCACGTTGGCCTGAGTCTGACATCAGTGAGAATGTGTGCCAAGAGAGCCATGACACTGTACGTAATCAGGATGCCTTTACCCAAGCACTGCGCACACTGTATACCGAGAAGGTTGAACCTTTAGCGCGCAAGCTTAATGCGGCTCCCAAAGGAGTCAAGGCCGAACCGTTCAGGGCCGCATCGTCTCAGTGGAAGGATAGCTCATCGCTGGGATCGGCCCAAACTGTATGTGCCGTGCCCTTACAGATGGACGGGTCGATGGTCCACGCGAAGGACACCGCGAATGCTATTGTGGAATGTTGGCATCACAGGCCGATTGTTGACGGTTTTGTGCCAGTCTTGAAGGAGCTCATTCGGCTTAAGGCGAGATTTGGAGCGGAATGACAGGTTTTACTTTTGTTTGGAATACGAGTCATTGGTCAAACTTAGCGTGTGTTGGTTCTCGTGTGCGAGGAACACCGGTACGCTGAACAACCTACTCGGTTTCCTGGAGTTTCGTATGCTCGTGGTGCTGCATTCAGGCATTTCGCTGAATGCATCGTCAGCCGTTATGCTCCTCCGCTACAATGTCCAGCCGGAAGCCCTGTCTCCGCAAGAGGTCGACAGGCAAGTGACACTCGTGCTGTTCACCGAGATCCATTCCTGCCTTCCTCGCCCGCACAATAAATTGCTTGACCCTCACGCCCACCGAGCCATCTACAGACGGCTACGTTGTACTTCTTGACGGCCTTGAACTCGCATACGCTTTTTCGTTCCCATGTTGTTTGTGTTAAAGACCCAAGCTACTGTATATTCGCTGCGC
The DNA here is from genome assembly GCA_029261375.1 of Nitrospirales bacterium. GTDB lineage: Bacteria > Nitrospirota > Nitrospiria > Nitrospirales > UBA2166 > UBA2166. The sequence goes on along the minus strand of JAJDBL010000054.1, from coordinate 192 downwards.
TCTATCCCAACGTATGCGCTATGAATCTCACTAAAGACGATATGAATCATATCGTAACCCGAACCCGACTGTGTCGGCTCGAGCGTACTTAGGCTAGTGTGTGAACTAGGTATCTATCGCGCGTTGCTGCTCAAGTGTTTGGGAGTGACGAGCTTACCTTATCCTCGTTGTCAATAGACTGACCAAGTCCCC
>JAJDBL010000053.1 GCA_029261375.1 Nitrospirales bacterium | reverse complement strand
TCGTACGATACGATTGCCGCGTGAAGATGAGTGTGACTACTCTCACAAGGCGTTTTGGGACCAATCACGAACTAAGGGGTAAAGTATCTACGAATTGACCCCGAAAAGAATCTGGATGTCTTGTGGCGGCCACCAGATCATGTCCTTTGCTCATGGTTTACGGTTTCAGGACGGATGAGCTGGAGAATGTGACTGGACAGAGGGCATGGTTCGTGGAGTGATAAAGCTATGATAGGATGCCATTGCGTATGAGATCTTCCGTAGTACACAGCAGCCTCGTTCTTGAAGATGGAGATGTCTACCACGGCTTCGCTTTTGGCAAGACTACCTCTGTGGCTGGAGAGGTGGTCTTTAACACCGGAATGGTTGGATACCCCGAATCACTGACCGATCCCTCTTATGCCGGGGAGATCCTGGTTTTGACCTATCCTCTGATGGGAAATTATGGCATCCCGCAGGAACATAATGGGCATGGACTGGATAGTCCCTTTGAATCTCCTCGCATCCAAGTCCAGGGGCTCGTTGTGTCCGAGCATGCGATGGAGTACAGCCATTGGAATGCCATTCGGAGCCTTGATGACTGGCTTCGCGACGCGGGGATTCCAGGTGTATATGGGATTGATACGCGCATGCTGACGAAGCGATTGAGAGAGAAAGGGACGATGCTTGGAAAAATCCTGGCCCCCAATGAGGATATTCCTTTTCATGACCCTTCTAAAGACAATCTTGTGGCGGGAGTCAGTGTGCCGGAAACTGTGCGATATGCTGGAAGTGGGCCGACAGTAGCCATCATCGACTGCGGTTGCAAGACAAGCATTGTTCGGAGTGTTGTCGAGCGTGGCGTGACGGTTATTCGTGTCCCGTGGAATTATGATCTGTCCAACGAAGCGTTTGATGGTCTCATCATTTCCAACGGTCCAGGCGATCCAAAGCAATGTATGGAGACGGTCGCTGTCGTTCAGCAGGTGATGACCCGAGAAAAACCTATCTTGGGGATTTGCCTTGGAAACCAGATTTTGGCGCTGGCGGCAGGGGCAGATACGTACAAGTTGAAATATGGGCATCGAAGCCAAAATCAACCGTGTCGTGAGGTAGGGACTCCTCGTTGCTACATCACTTCGCAGAATCATGGCTATGCCGTTCATGCTGAAACGTTGACCGATGATTGGGAACCGTGGTTTGTCAATGCTAATGATGGAACAATTGAAGGGATTAAGCATCGATCTCGCCCGCTGATGAGTGTTCAGTTTCATCCCGAAGCTGCCCCGGGGCCATATGATACCGGGTATCTCTTTGATCACTTCTTGAGTCTTCTGCACTGAATGAGACCATGAGAGTCACAGTCCTCTCATCCACGGCTCGCCGAATCTAGAATGTCGATCAGGCCGAAAAGAGTCCTCATTCTTGGAAGCTCCGCATTAAAGATTGGGGAGGCAGGCGAGTTCGACTACTCGGGAAGTCAGGCCATCAAAGCCCTAAAGGATGAGGGGATCACGACCATCCTCGTTAATCCGAATATTGCAACGATTCAGACGTCGAAACACCTGGCGGATCAGGTGTACTTTCTTCCAGTGACTGCTGACTTTGTTCGAGACGTCATTGAGAAAGAGCGTCCCGATGGCATTCTCCTTGGATTCGGGGGGCAGACAGCGCTGAACTGTGGATTGGCGCTTGACGAAGACGGAACCCTCAAACAGTTTGAGGTGGCGGTGCTTGGCACGTCGATCCAGGCAATTCGAGAAACGGAAGACCGCAACCTGTTCGTCAATAAGCTGTCCGAAATCGATGTAAGGACTCCCAGAAGTAAAGCTGTCTCTTCAACGGAGGAGGCGGTTCGTGTTGCGCAAGAGATTGGGTATCCCGTGATGTTGAGGATTGCGTACGCGTTGGGGGGGCTCGGTTCGGGGATTTGCGTCACGGACGAGGAGCTTCGTGAACGGGCGGGAAAAGCATTTCGATATGCCACACAGCTTTTGATAGAGGAGTCGGTGACCGGATGGAAAGAAGTCGAATATGAGGTGGTTCGGGATCGTCACGACAACTGTGTGACGGTGTGTAACATGGAGAACCTCGACCCCATGGGCATTCATACCGGGGAGAGTATCGTCGTTGCACCAAGTCAAACACTGAGTAATCGTGAGTATCATTGGCTCCGGCAGATTTCACTTCAGGTCGTCCGCCATTTCGGTGTCGTGGGCGAGTGCAACATCCAGTTCGCCTTTGATCCCTATTCCGAGGACTATCGCGTCATCGAAGTCAACGCGAGGCTGTCGCGGAGTTCTGCGCTAGCCTCCAAGGCGACGGGGTACCCGCTTGCTTACATCGCCGCGAAGCTTAGTCTCGGATTTGGCCTCCCAGATCTTCCGAATAGCATGACTAGGGTTACTCAAGCCTGCTTCGAACCAGCGCTCGATTATATTGTGGTCAAGATGCCTCGATGGGATCTCAAGAAGTTTAACCTGGTCTCCACAAAGTTGGGATCAGCCATGAAGTCCGTCGGAGAAGTGATGGCGATCGGACGGACGTTCGAAGAGGCGCTGCAAAAAGCCATTCGAATGTTGGATGTTGGAGTTCAAGGGGTCGTTGATCCACGTCGTGGAGTTGAGATTCATGATATGGATCAGGAATTACGTGAACCGACGCCGGACCGGATTTTCGCGATCGCGGAGGCCATGCAAGGTGGCATGTCCATTGAACGCATCTACGAGTTGTCGCGGGTCAACCGATGGTTTCTGTTCAAAGTGAAGCATATCGTCGACCTTGCCAGTCGATTGCAGTCCTCGGAGCATGCGTTGAACGACAAAGGTCTTCTCGGTGAAGCGAAGAAAATGGGTTTCAGTGATCTTCAGATTGCTCGATTGATTGATTCGGAAGAGTCGACCGTTCGGCAGGGCCGCGAGGTGCTGGGGATTGTGCCTTATGTCAAACAGATTGATACGCTTGCGGCCGAGTATCCCGCTCAATCGAACTATCTCTATCTGACCTATAACGGACAAGAGGATGACATCTCGTTTGGAGGTGATAAAACTGTCATCGTCCTGGGTTCTGGCTCGTATCGCATCGGCAGCTCTGT
>JAJDBL010000052.1 GCA_029261375.1 Nitrospirales bacterium | reverse complement strand
TCCGGCGTATTGTCGAAACGGATATGCACGATCGATGACATCGTCTGTGATTAATGCCTTGTCGACGACCAATTTGTCTAAGGTCGAACGCAGCAGCCCCTTCCCGGTAAAGTAAAACCCAATACGTAGTAAAAACGATGGTTCGAAGTTGAGAAAGAGGCGATAGGCCTTTAGCGCTGCTTTTTCACCAACTCCCTGGGGAAACCCACCGATCAGAATCATCTTGTCGACAAGCTGTGGGTGCTTCAGGGCCATACCCATGGTGACACCAGCACCCATCGAGTGACCGAGCAATGTTGCTTTCGCGATATTGAGCTCGGACATGAATCCCTTCACGGAATCGATGAACGCGTCTGGCGTATACGCTATATTTGGCCGATCGGAATAGCCGTATCCAAGAAGATCTAGGGTGTACACGGTGAAATGCGCGGCGAGCGCATCTTGTTGATGCTCCCACATCCAACCCTGTGCACCGAATCCGTGTAGCAGAATGATAGGCGGCCCATCGCCGATCACGGTATAGACCAGTTGGTGCCCATCAACCGTGACGGCCTTGGGTTGGATACGATTGTAGGTGTGCGTGAGATCAGGTTTGAATGGTTTCGGCGCGCATCCCATCATGACCCCCATCATAATCATGGCCACTATGGTGGCTTTGATCTTCAACAATGATCCCCTCAACAAGTCGTGGGGCGTTCAGAAGAAACAGTGGTCAGGAAATCCCCCTAGCCCCCTTTTTCAGCGGGGGGGGACTGTAATGGCTCGCCGCTTGTGGAGCAGGAGGTGGGTCTTCAGGGGCGGCGTCATTTCCTTCGTTCGTATCGCCCTTCTGAAACCGCTTCATGAGGCGAACCCGAAAGTCATGTGCCATATCGAACGCAGCGGGATATTTGTGCTTTAGTTTATCGAGCCAGCGCTTTGCAAATGCGTAATGGTTGGAGAGGATGATCAGGCCGACTAACAGAAATAGGATGCCCTGTAAGAACGGAAGGAATAGCCCGAGAATTCCTAGGACAATGAATGTCCAGCCTGCGATCTTGGACAGAATGTTTTTTACTCGTGGTTGCATCATCGTCCTTATAGCAGGTTAGCTCTAGTGCCTCAAACAATCGACGACGCGGTTTTTCTCAGCCGTCTCCTATGAACTATTAAGAGGAGTCACTACTTTAGAACCCATTCGCCCGTTCGTCTGTTGGACAGCTTGTACCAACTGTGAGACATTCCGTTGGTAGATTGATTAATTGCAAATAGACGCCTCAGGCAGTGTCTCAAAATGCGCCATGGCTAGGGTTATTTCTCTTACCATTGCAAGACTTCTCACTCGAGTCTTTCTAGTGACTCTAGCGATCACCATGCCCTTCTGCGCTGTAGGCTTTCGTGTCCCATCAGAGCCAATCACTTGGACACACGGGCTACCGTTTATATTCCTGTCATTGCTGTTGCCGCTTGAGCGTAGGCGTCATATTTCACCCTATCATCATTTGTTTGGGACGATTACAGCGGGAGTAAGTGTGATGATTCTAGAACTTTGGCTGTATTATGAGCTCTGGGATTACAGGACGAACTATTCAGGAGGAGGTGTGCATTTTGGTATGGGCGCAGCCTACGCAATGGTAATCGCGTGGAGTATTCCTATAATCATCTATGGTTATAAGATGGGGATATATCTCGCCACCCCGCGAAGCAAATAAAATAACGAAACATTTGGGATTTTCGACAATATGCTTGTCTTACTCCAAAGGTTGGAAAGCGGGTGTTCCCGCAAAGGAAGGAATGTGATTGTCTCATGAAAGTTGTTTTAGATATCGAAACTATCCCATGTGATGACGCAAATCGTGCCTTGCTTCCGAAGGCAAAGGCACCGCCGTCTCTCGTCGCGGAACAAGAGGCAATGAGTCCTGAGGATTGGCTTGAACGGCAATATCAAATGACGGCACTCGACGGAACGTTCGGGAGAATCGTGTGTATCGGGATGATCCTGCTTACGAACACCAACGAGGTAAAGGGAGCACTCCTTCTGTACGGAAACAACGAGGCAGAAATTCTGACGCGGTTCTGGGACCGCATGCAAAAATGGAACGCGCCTCAATTCATCACCCACAACGGCCTATCCTTCGACCTTCCCTTCATCTGGAAACGCTCGGTCATCAATCGTGTAGCACCCACCATGGAGTTCCGATTAGCCCGGTTCCGAACCGACGCCGTCTACGACACTATGATGGTGTGGGCAAACTGGGATATGCGCAATGCCGTAGGCCTGGGTGTGTTGTCACAGATATTCGGCTTTGAGGGGAAATCTGCAAGCGGAAGTCAGGTGTTCGACATGTGGAAGGAAGGACGACTCAAGGACATCGCCGAATATTGCCTCGACGACGTCTACCTAACATATGGCTGCTACTGCAGGATGAAATTTATTGAGCCGGTAGCGGCTCAGACAGTGGTGGGTGAGTATATCGAGCTATCGTGAGCGCTCAGGCTCGGTTGCTCGTCTTACTCTTCAGCCTTCGACCTCAAACCGATCAGACTTCATCAACCTCATCATGTAGCGGCTGCCGTCCTGAGAATCCCGCGTCGGTTTCATGCCACCACCGAATATCAGGTTCGCCGAGTTTCCAACACAAATAGACCATCCGTCCATCCATCATATAGGGAAAATCACACAACCCTGATTCCAGGTCTTTCACCACCACGCCATCCTCATGGATCTGGTCAATATGACGGCTAATCTGCTCTAACGCCTGTATGTAGCGGGGACCATAAGTGCTGCCGCCCCCAAGGTCAGCCTTACTACTGGCTTTCTTGATTTCATCTCGTCCTTTGACGATCGCCGCGCGTTCCTTCCGAATCTCCTCGAAATGCTCCTCAAGTGGGGGAAGCATGCCAAGAGCCTCTGCGAAGGTGAAGATACGTTTTTCCATGGTCAGTCGTACGAGTAAAACATTTGAGGGGGTCTCATCGAGGCCTGGCGGTAAAGATAACCACAGCCATAGACCATGTCAAACGAGGACGAGGTGTGATCGAGCCGATTGACAGTACGTTTGAAGCTACTGCCGCATCACGCGATTTTTGTGCCAAACATCAAGACACGCGAATTGACACCATGCCGCCAAAACTCGCAACCAGAATACTGCTGAAGGGTGTCTGTAGGAGCCCCCGATTCAACATACCTTCGACCGAACTCGGTGTTGAGTTTGAGAAGCCCCACCTGTCCAGTAACGTTATTCTCCGGGACGACATTGAGGCAGAGAATCGCCGGTTACTGATTGTGCCACGACCCTCGATGTCCGGTCCGTGCCCTTGACATCAACGAAAAAGAGCTTATTTGTGATGTAGAGACACGGCAGCGAAAACATGCAATCAGAACTTCAGGCAGTTGAAGGAAGGCCGATAAAAACACCATGGATATGAACCGGATGACTGTAAAGCTTCAAGAAGCACTGCAGGCGGCTTCCGCCCACGCGATGCGACGAAGCCACCAAGGGATTGATGCCGAGCATCTGGTGATCGCCCTGTTGGAACAGCAGAATGGCATCGCGAGCTCCTTGCTTGAACAGACCGGTGTGTCTCCCTCCGCAGTGGAAAAAGCCGCACAACAGGCGTTAGCAAAAATTCCCCAAGTCCATGGCGGCGGCGCCGCTCCTGGGCAGTTGCATATCAGCCCACGCCTCTCGCAGTTGATCGTCAAAGCCGAAAGCGAAATGCTCGGGCTCAAAGATGACTATTTGAGCGTCGAACACGTCCTACTGGCGATGGTCGAGGAAGGCGGGATCTTTAAAAGCCTGGGTGTCACCCGCGCGAAGTTTCTTCCTGCACTTCAACAGGTGCGAGGAAATCAACGCGTGACCAGTCAGGATCCTGAAGGTAGCTATCAAGCACGGGAAAAATACGGACGAGATCTCACCCAAGCCGCAGAACAAGGAAAGCTTGATCCTGTCATTGGACGAGACGAAGAAATTCGCAGAGTCATTCAGATACTTTCGCGGCGCACCAAGAACAACCCGGTCCTGATCGGTGATCCTGGAGTCGGGAAAACCGCTATCGCTGAGGGACTTGCCCAACGGATTGTGAAGGGCGACGTGCCCGAGGGCCTGAAGAAGAAGCGAATCATCGTGCTCGACATGGGTGCACTGGTGGCCGGAGCGAAGTTTCGAGGGGAATTCGAAGAACGCCTCAAAGCCGTGCTCAAGGAAGTTCAATCATCGGAAGGCCGCACCCTCCTCTTCATCGACGAACTTCATACCGTCGTGGGCGCGG
>JAJDBL010000051.1 GCA_029261375.1 Nitrospirales bacterium | reverse complement strand
GCCTTATGGTGAAGATCTTCTAACGTGGCGATGCGATAGCGTGCCAGTCCGGCCCATTGAATGAAGTGCAGGTCCCGTAAGCCGCCTTTACTTCGCTTCACATCCGGCTCAAGCATATACACCGACGTCCCGTAACGGTCGTACTCGTGATACCGCTCCTTGATCTTCGCGACGAGAAAATCATCCACGCGATGATCCACCACACGCTTCTCAAACTGCTCGTGGAACGCACGAAACAGGGGAGCACTTCCAATCAGGAAGCGTGATTCCATGACTGCAGTTTTTGCAGAAACGTCGGCCTTCCCGAGCTCAATGCAATCCTCAATCGTACGTACACAATGCCCCACCTGAAAACCCACATCCCACAGGTTGCGAAGAAGCGTTGAGGAAAAGTCTTGCGCCGAATCAGCGGGGCTTCCACGATAGAGAAACATCAAATCAATATCGGAGTGTGGAGACATTTCGGCACGGCCAAATCCACCGAGTGCGACAAGACTGAGTCGCTCAGAGAGTTGGTGGCCAGCGTTGACCTCCAACTCTCCTAACGCTGTCTGATAAAGCTGAGTGATGACATCCTCGGCAAGCGCGGCCAGCGAAGATGACACTTCGTGGCCACGCGCACCATTGTGGTGGGCCGCTCGAATATCCGAGCGCTTATCCGAGATCTGATCCTTAAGCGGGGTAAGTGCGACCATCGCGATGCCCGTGGTTATAAGGCATTCGAACCGGTCTCTCCAGTCCGTACACGCACGGTCTCCTGCAAGTCCATTACGAAGACTTTGCCATCACCGATGGTTCCGGTTTTCGCGGCGCGCACAATCGCATCCACCACGGCCTGAACTTTATCATCGGGGACCGCGACATCGAGTCGGGTCTTCGGAACAAACTCGATGGTATATTCCGTCCCACGATATGTCTCTTTATGACCCTTTTGGCGACCGAATCCCTTGACCTCTGACACAGTCATTCCATAAATACCCATGTCAACCAGGGCTTCTTTGACTTCATCTAACTTAAACGGCTTAATTACGGCTTGGATAAGCTTCATCAGTTCCTCTGCCTCCTATACGCAGTTGCTTCTCAACGCCTAGTTCCTATCGCTCAGATCGTATTCGTTCGATTTCGCGGATACTACTATCACGAGTAGGCAGTTTCGTTGTGCTGACCAAGATCCAATCCCCGCTGCTCTTCCTCCTCAGTCACCCGCAGCCCAACGATAAGATCGACGATTTTGAGAATGATAAGCGAACCAACAAAAACAAATGCCCATGTCGCAGCAACCGCAACGACTTGCTTCCACAACTGCCCTGGATTGCCGAAGAATAGCCCAGCAGCACCACCGCTGAACACGGGATTCGCAAATAGTCCAGTTGCGATCGCGCCCCACGTCCCACCGACTCCGTGGACAGCGACCACATCAAGCGCATCATCATACCCTAGTTTCGCTTTCATGAAAACAGCCATGTAACACAAGACGCCAGCCCCAAGACCTATCACCAGCGCAGACATAGGCCCGACAAAGCCTGCCGCAGGGGTGATCGCAACCAAGCCGGCAACGGCACCACTGGCCGCACCCAAAGCTGTTGGCTTGCCACGATACATCCACTCTGCAAACGCCCAGGAGAGGCCACCCATTGCAGCGGCCGTATTGGTAACGACAAATGCAGTTGCTGCCTGCGTCCCAGCGGAAAGCGCGCTGCCCGCATTGAACCCAAACCACCCGAACCAAAGCAAGGACGCACCAATCACTGTCAGCGGGAGGTTATGCGGTGCCATGTAGTCCTTTAAAAAGCCTCGCCGTTTTCCGACCATAATCGCACCAGCGAGGGCCGCCGCGGCGGAACTAATATGAACGACAGTCCCACCAGCAAAGTCTAGTGCCCCAAGGTCACCAATCCAGCCACCACCCCACACCCAATGGGCAAGAGGATCATAGATAAATGTTGCCCACAGCACCGCGAAGAGAAGGAACGCACTTAACTTCATACGTTCCGCCACCGCACCGCTAATGAGTGCCACTGTAATAACCGCAAAAACGAGTTGAAACACCATGAAGGCATAGTCTGGAATCGTCCCCGCATACGGAGATGGGCCCGCTGCGGCCACGTTGTTTAAGAACATCCAATCAAGATTACCAACCATTTTTCCTACATCGGGGCCAAAAGCCAGGCTATACCCCCACAACACCCACTGCACACTGATCAAGCAGAGGATGATGAAGCTCATAAAAATGGTATTCAGGGCATTCTTTTTCCTTGCCATCCCGCCATAGAACATAGCCAACCCTGGCGCGGTCATGGCCAAGACGAGAGCGGAGCACACCAAGATCCATGTGGTATCGCCCGTATCAGGCGCCCATGGCGCGGCTTCCTCGCCCTGAGCAACAACAGGGAGCGCAATCTCAGCCGTACTGGACAGAGACTCCGTGACAGCAACCGTTCCTGCTTCGGCAGCATCTGGAACGGCGTTCTGTGCGAACAGAGGCTGCGCAAGACACAGAAACCCTATCCAGAAAACCCCCAGAGAATACATCACTATCTTCCTCATTGGACTACTCCTCCCATGCTTGATATCGGATGCCATTTCTAGATCCTGTCTCCTTGCTTACCCTTCGAACACGCGTAAAAACGTTGAGGCTACCGCCGCAATATCTGTCCGGCCGCCCTCACATACGGCGAAGGCCTATCTTCTTTGCGTGAGGGAGCCTACCTGCTCCCATTGCGAATCTCGTGCCAGACAAACGGCGCACCCGTCCACATGACTACTTACTTATTACTTTCAACTGGTTATGGATTTTTTACGATGATATTTCGGCGGGAAATCTGAACATAGACACAACATAAATGTCGCAAGAAAAGCATAATTGTTGTTTTTTACGCAATATTGTATTTACGAATCTTGTATCCGATTTGACGAGGGGTAAGACCAAGCAGCTTCGCTGCACGGGCTTGTACACCACCACACTGACTCAATGCGTCTGTGATCTGCTCCCGTTCAATAGCACGCACGTTTCCCGGTAACGAATCAAGGGGAGATTCCTGGATCGGGCCACGTACTGATTCCGCACCACTGCTAAGCACACGATTCATATGCTTTTTGAGTTCGTTGGGATCAATCACGGTCTCTCGGCTCATGATCACGGCACGTTCTACACAATTCTCAAACTCCCGAACATTCCCCGGCCACACATGCTGCACCATCAGATCAATTGCCTCGTGAGAAAACTCAATTGACTTCCCATGCTCTTCATTGAAGCGCTTGAGAAAATGATTCAATAACAGCGGGATATCAGCCGCGCGCTCGCGTAATGCCGGGAGGTAGATTGGCACCACATTGAGCCTATAATAGAGATCATCACGAAACGTGTGATCGCGGAGACCCTGCTCTAGATTACGATGTGTTGCACCGATAATTCTGACATCTACCGATAGCGTCGAGCTGCCGCCCACTCGCTCAAATTTCATTTCTTGAAGCACACGCAGAAACTTCGGTTGTAGCGTCAAAGGTAGATCCCCTACCTCATCGAGAAAAAGGGTCCCTCCATCCGCCTGTTCAAAGCGACCTTTTCGCGTTTCCGTCGCTCCCGTAAACGCGCCCTTTTCGTGCCCGAACAACTCGCTCTCTAGTAACGGCTCAGGAATCGCAGCACAATTTACCTTGATGAAGGGCGCACCCACGCGCGCACTCCCATAATGAATCGCGCGCGCAATGAGCTCTTTACCCGTCCCAGACTCCCCTCGGATGAGGACGGTCGCTTTCGTCGCACTGACCTGCTCAACCGCTTGGTAGACCTCTTCCATCTTGCGGTCTTGCCCCACGACGTTTCGCAATCGAAACGTCGTTTGAAGTTGCTGCTCAAGGCGACGATTTTGCTCGATCAGTTGCTGTCGCTCTTGATTCACCATTTCAGAGACCTTCACCGCCTGACCAATTTGTGAGGCAACGATGGTGAGTACGCGTATGTCATCGTCGAGAGACATCGCGGTGTCTTTGAACAGACGATCCACGCTCAGCACGCCGATCGTTTCACCATAGATTTTCACCGGCATACAGAGGAAGGTGATATTCTCGTGTGTCACGTCACCCCGAGATGCGGTACGGTTCAGAAACAATGGCTCCTGACCAATATCAGGCACGATCATTGGCTCCCCCGTCTCCATCACTCGTCCAGTAACGCCCTCGCCAATACGATAATGCCCACGTTCCATCTCCTCTTGTGTTAGCCCGTGTGCGACCTCAATCACCAGTTCGCCCGTCTCGGGATGAAGGAGCGTGAGCGTTCCCCTGCGCATCCCGAGCACGGAGGAAAGAATACCCATGATTTTATTTGCGGCCACTCTCAGATCGAGAGACGATGCTAACGACTTGCTTATCTCGTACAGGGCAGTGAGTTCAAGGATCTTCTGATCCATACCTACGCTCCTTTATATCGGTTGGTCAGAGGCATTCGTCGATCCTTGCCCAATGCCCGTGGAGTCGTTTTGATTCCCACTGGCGCTTGACGGCGCTTATACTCGCATCCGTCAACCATACGACCCACCTGTTGCACCGTGGGGGCATCAAACCCCATTGCAACAATATCTGCCACCACGCGATTCCCTTCAACATAGGCTTTCAAGATGGGATCTAGAATCGCATAGGGTGGGAGAGAGTCCTGATCTGTCTGTCCCTCACGCAACTCTGCTGTCGGTGCCCGCTGAAGCGTATGATCAGGAATCACGGGCTCTGGCATCAACGCATTACGAAATGCTGCCACTGTATAGACCATCGTTTTTGGCACATCTTGCAGGACGGCCATGCCGCCAACCATATCGCCATAGAGCGTCGCATAGCCGACACTCATTTCACTTTTGTTCCCTGTACTCAACACTAACCAGCCAAACTTGTTGGACAACGCCATCAGAATATCGCCACGGATCCTCGCTTGGAGATTTTCCTCTGTCGTATCCATCTCAGTTTCAGCGAAGGCGCCAGACAGAATGTTCAGATATGCCGCATATGGTTCTTCAATCGAAATCGTGTGCAGGGCAATGCCAAGATTCTCCGCAAGCGCTTCAACATCGGTTTGGCTGGCGGCTGACGTATGGCGCGACGGCAGAAAGACTCCGACCACCTGGTCGCATCCTAATGCGTCCACCGCCAATGTCGCGGTCACCGCAGAGTCAACGCCACCGCTCAGGCCTATGGTTACCTTAGAGAACCCGTTTTTCCCCACGTAATCCCGAATGCCAAGCCGCAACGCCCGATACAACTCGTCGACAGGCGTGAGAACCTCACGAGTCGCGGGTATGACAGGAACACGGCTCCCACTGTATGGGGAACCTGAACATACCACCCTGGTCACTGTTGGACGTGGACCATTCGGCGATTTAGACTGGCGATTTTTCCTATCTCGTGCGTCCAGCACACCCTGAATATCAAGATCGGCGACGATTAAGTCCTCCTCAAACGCTTTGCCTTTCGCGAGCAGGCACCCTGTATGATCGACAATTATTCCTCGACCATCAAACACGAGCTCATCTTGCCCTCCGACGAGATTGTTAAACGCAACAATGGCGGTGTTTTGCAACGCTCGGGCACGAACCATCCGCTCTCGCTCATCATCCTTTCCCGCCTGAAACGGCGACGCATTGATATTAACGATGACGGTGGCTCCATTCCGTGCCTGCGCGCGTGCCAGACCGTGCCCTACCCAGAGGTCTTCACAAATATTCACCCCAATCGTCACTCCATTGACCTCGACCACATGCCGAGCATCACCTGGATTGAAATATCGTTTCTCATCGAACACGCCATAATTAGGTAAATGTCGCTTGTGATGAATCACCTGCACCTGTCCGTCAGCGCACAGTGCCGCGGCGTTATAGATCGAGCGCCTACGATCAACGAACCCCACAACGACAACAATGCCTCTGGCTTCGGCCGCCACGACCTGAAGAGCATTGAGATTATCCGTAATGAATTGGGGCTTGAGAACGAGATCTTCGGGGGGATAGCCTGTAATTGTGAGCTCCGGAAAGCTCACGAGATCGGCATGAAGATCTCTGGCCGTCCGGATCCAATGACAGATTTTCTTCGTGTTTCCACTCAGATCACCAACGATACAGTTGATTTGAGCTTGTGCGAGGCGAAAGGGAGGCAACACGCTACCGTTGGGATCTGCTAGCCGATTCCCGCCGACTGGCTCACAATCCATGCGAGCCCAGCCCCACACCCGATACTCAATAGGCCAGCACCGAGTTTCACATGTTCACCGAACATCTCGACCCGAGCACCTCCTAATGCCAGTGGAAGCCCAACCAAAACACTCATCGCCAACATGCCACCGATAGTGCCAAGCCCGAATACAATGACATACACCATCCCATGGAGAGCCGAGGGAATCGTCGCGAGCACCATCAGCATCAGTGCCGCGCTTCCCGACAAGCCATGGAGTGCTCCGATGAGAAAGGGTTTCCGGGCGTAACTCACCGCATCCTTAGTAGAGCATCGCAGCAGGCAGTGTTTCCTGCCCGTTATTACCTTCCGAATGAGGTCAGCACCGAGCACAATGAGCATCACTGCGACGAGTGACTCGGCAAGAACGGCAAATCGTGGGGGCAAGGTGACCTCAAACGCGAGCACGAGTATCCCGACGAACAATAATGACGCACTATGACCGATGCCCCAAAACGTTCCGACCAACGACGACCGCATCACCCCGCGCTGCTCGGTCACCACTGTCGACACAGCGGCGATATGGTCTGCTTCAAGCGCATGCTTGATGCCAAGAACAAATACCATACCTATGAGGGGGAGCGCAACGGTTGATACCAGCATGACCGACCTACCTCAATATATGCAACCGAGAGGACAATATTGTATGAAGGTGACAAAACCTTTCATTCATTTTTGTATTGTCCATAATTTCATCCCATCAGGCAATAGCAGCAGAAGTTAATCGCACACCCCGAATGCCCGCGTGGGACGGAGTGCCAAGCTATGGCGCAAGATAAAAGCAATACTGGAATGGTTTTTGAAGCTACGGGCGCTCGAGCCATGACACGCGGCTTGATCTCGTCTTAGGGAAGACTAATCTTAATCTACTTCGACGACCAAGCCCTCGCTCGCCAATTCGAGGGTTATCTCATCTCGACGAGCGATAACTTCTCGACCGAAATGGGTCAGAATTAGCCTCTTGCATCCCATTTGTTGATGGTGCTCAAGAATCGTAGGGTAATTGAGATGGTACGGAACGACGGTTTCAAAATAACAACATTCGCAAATGAAGAGATCTACCCCTTGGGGATAACGAAGAAGGTCGTCTGTCCACCCGGTGTCGCCAGAATACAAGAGTGATTTTCCATCGGCATCGACTCTGATCGCGAGACAAATGTGATTGGATTGATGGGGAACCAGGTAGGGTTGAATGCCAATACCCTCATGCCAAAATGGTTGGTCGGGAAGCATTTCATGAAAATCAAGCGCAAACGGCAATGGCATGTCAGAAAGATCTTGAAACAGAGCGCGATACGTCTCCAGCACGCGTTCCTTAATTCCGGGAGGGCCGAGAACGTGTAACGGACGGGTTCTGGGGTTATTGAACTGATATTCAAGTAATAAAAATGGTAGCCCTCCAAAATGATCCCCATGTAAGTGACTAATCGCGACAAAATCGATGGTTCCGGTGTCGAGACCAAACTTTTTCATCTTGCTCAGAATTGCCGTGCCTGAATCAAGAAGAAAAACTTTTTTCCCCGCTTCAACCAGATAGCCGCTCTGCGCTCCCCCCCCGGCACCATACACATCACCGGTCCCCAAGAAGGTCACCCGCACGATATTCCCCCGATGTATTGTGGCTCTGTGCTAGCAGACATGTTCCCTGTCACCGGTCGGTTCACTTTCCTCAACACG
>JAJDBL010000050.1 GCA_029261375.1 Nitrospirales bacterium | reverse complement strand
CGGTCGGGGTTGTCTGACTGGCCACCTCTGAAGCATGGTGAGTGATTTGCCCGTATCGAGTGCGGCCACCGTGTCGGTTACCGTAACCGTGCCTTCATCAATGGTGGTGATGACACCTGAAATGCCTGGGGGAACAAGAATGTGATGTTGAAGCCGAGCGGTCTCTTGGACCACCCCTATCGAGTCTCCTTCACACACCTGCTCGCCAGGTTTGACGCGAGGAGTAAACTCCCACTGCTTATCACGCGAAATTGCGGGAATACTGATCCCACGTCCGATCCATGTGCCGTGTTGCGCGGCCATAAGGTCGAGCGGACGCTGAACGCCATCAAAGAGTGAACCGAGCAGTCCAGGCCCCAGTTCAACCTGTAGTGGCTCACCCGTGTCCTCGACTGGCGTACCGAGCTTTAACCCAACGGTGTCTTCATAGACTTGGATGGTGGCGTCATCCCCCTGAAGACGAATCACTTCCCCAAGAAGCCCGGCTTCACCAATCCTGACGCGATTAAACATCCGCGTCTTTCCCATTCCGTTTGCCACAACCGTTGGTCCGGAGACTTGTATGATGGAAGCGGTCATGTCGTTATCGTTTCAACTTCACTTGATAGCCAATCGCACGGCGAAGGGTGCGAGCGAGGTACTCCTCGCGCGCTTCAAAGCCAGGCTCGACTCGTTCTACCGGAAGGGGAAAGAAGACCGGGGTGAGGCTGTCATCCAGTTTCGCCTGCTGTTGTGGTGTGAGGCCGGTACGGAAGCCTTCGTTGTACATCACGACGCCCTGTTCCTTGTTTTCAAACCATTGCAGCAGACGTTCAGACCCCTCGGACGGATTAACAGCCTCCTCGACATTTGCTCCTGTCAGACGAAAGCCGAGAGCTGTTTCGGGATCCGTGATGATGGTGAGTTTAGCCATTCTTATCTATTTGGCCTCGTTGCTTGGATCGCCATTCCTGCGAAGGCAGGAATCCAGGAAAGACCTGGATTCCGGGTCGAGCTCGGAATGATGTTGAAAAGGATCGGACGTTTTTTAACACTCCCTTATTTTCCAGCAGGCTATCTTCGTGTTCATAGTTATCCCTCAAAAACGAGCCACTCCGTAATCTGAGCAGCGGACAGCCCGTGTGCTTTTCCGCGCATGATAAGCCGAAGGTTTCGGACCTCGTTTATTTTTCGTTCCACGTAGCGTAACGCTACGCCGATTCCAAGCGGGTCCGAGTGAGCGAGCCTTCTAGTTTCCCGTAATACGGCCTCTCGCAATTTCCGCTCGATTAGGGAAATCATTCCGATCCTCGATTCCGGCGCTGTGTGCGCAAGCCAGGCATGTGGCGTTCCCATCAGCTTGGAGAGTCCGTGAGTAATATCTGTTGCACTGACGACCGCGCGAAACGTCTGGCGTGTCAGCCGTCCTCCTACGTCTAAGAAGTAGGTTTCGGCGGCATCAACAGTCTTCAGTTCGACATCGGTGAGGCAGCGAAACGCCATCAAGACGTTGGCCTGATCCGCAAGCGATAGAAGGTATTCCTTCACGTGGCGCCCTTGTTGTTTTTCTCGCGAGGTCATGCCAATAGACTGTGAGAAGGCGAAACGATCCATCTCAATTTCAAGAGAAAGGAGCGTTTGCGGTTCCCCGTGCTCCCGCAATGTATTCTTGAGCAGTTTTCCGAGCGGGACTCGCCACGTCTCGAGGAGATTAGCCACATCCTGGAGCGAACGCGTCCGTGCCAGTTCTACCAACGCCACATCGTCAAGCATGCCGATAGGGATGGTCAACGCTAACAGGTCTTCCAGTGGCGCGTTTATTCGTGCACCACGCAAGACGGCTTTGAGGTTCTCGACATCCCAGCGAAACAGTGCGGCATCGAGAAGCGTTCGTGGATGTTCGCTCGCCATCTCCCTGATTTTTCTGAGGTGTGCGCAGAGATCGGTTCTCAGTCCTTCCTCAAGCCGTTGAGTCTCTAGCAGGCTCTCAGAGGTTCTGACGATGGACGTTGAATATGGTGAGGTGAGCAGCAGCTCAAGGACATCATGAGCCGTCTGTTTGCTGAGAAGCTCGTCATATTGCCTCTGGCTTAAGAGTTGTCCCTGCATTGAGTGGACGCGCGCGTTGATGTACCCATAGTCATCCATTCAGGTTGCTCCCCTTTTGCCCTAGGACGGCGTTGCTGTGGTGCTTGAATACTCACGTATCTCCATATACGTTCCGCTTCTGCGCTTCTGCGCTCCTCGCGCCTTGTCCTGAGTCAAAACTAAAACAACCTGAGTAGCCTAAGTGGAGACAAAGCAATTGTTAAGCCAGGCAATCGTCGTACTGGCCCACCTATTGCTTGGAGTATTTATATGGAATGGACTGATTCTGGGGTAACAGCGGCGCTTTTCGCGGTAGGTGTCGCAGGTTCTGGGGAAAAACGCGTCAGAATTTCAGTGCGTAGGGGACGGATTCTTGGTCGACAGCTGTCGCGTAATGCGCCAGTGCTGTGGCGACAAGCCACACGTTGCAGGATGTTCAAAAGGCTTCGTCCAGCAGGCGGGGAAGCGAATCGTAGGACTGTACGTTGAGCCTCGGCGCGAAGCGAGAATGCCGCTGGCGGCTGTTTTCAACATCGTGCCAAGGGTGACATGGAATATACAGACTACTACAAGACTCTCGGTGTTTCTAAAGGCGCTACTGAAGCACAGATTAAGTCTGCCTACCGAAAGCTGGCACGGAAACATCATCCCGATCTCAATCCCGGTGACAAGAAGGCAGAGGCAACATTCAAACAGGTCAATGACGCGTATCAGGTCCTGGGCGATTCAGAGAAGCGGAAAAAATATGATGAGCTTGGATCAAACTGGGAGCAGATACAGCGTGATCAGGAGTATGCGAAAAAATATGCGGGGTCAACCGCAGGGAAAGGGTTTAACGAAGCCTTTGATGTGGGAGACTTTTTCGAAGCCTTTTTTGGGAAAACACGTTCTGCGGGAGGCTCACCATATGGATTTGGGGGAGCGCGTGCCGCTGGTCCTCAACGGGGTTTGGATATCGAACACGAGATGCCGTTGACCCTAGAGGAAGCCTATAAGGGAACAACGAAACCATTAATGCTTGCATTTCAACATCTGTGTCTCAACTGTCATGGCGCAGGAGTGACGACCGGAACTGAACGGAAGCAAGGGGCCAAGCACATTGTCGTTGAGACGATCCCATGTCCGGAATGTCACGGCACGGGTCAGCAGGACGAACGCAAATCTGTAGACGTCACTATTCCAAAGGGTATCGCCGCTGGCACGCGTATGCGCTTAGCTGGAGCCGGTGGTAGAGGAACCAAAGGAGGAGCTTCAGGAGATCTCTTTCTCAGAATTCGCCTCAAACCTCATCGAAATTTTCAGGTCAAAGGCCATGATCTGGCCGCAGAACTTCCAGTCGTAGACTACGAGGCCGTGCTAGGGGCGGAAGTTCGCGTGCCTACCCTCGATGGCTCGGTGCAGTTAACCGTTCAGCCCGGTACTCAACATGGAACCCGGTTACGTTTAAAAGGAAAAGGGCTTCCCGTTCAGGGCAAGCAGGAAAGAGGCGATCTCTATTTCACGGTGAAGATCGTGATTCCTACCGGGATTTCGGAGACGGCGAAAGAAGCCTTTCAGCAGATCCGTGCTGCGGTGGAGAAACAAGGAAGCGCT
The DNA here is from genome assembly GCA_029261375.1 of Nitrospirales bacterium. Lineage (GTDB taxonomy): Bacteria > Nitrospirota > Nitrospiria > Nitrospirales > UBA2166 > UBA2166. Next base: position 705 of record JAJDBL010000050.1, on the reverse strand, counting down.
GATCCGCGCCGGGAGCTTTTCACATGACAGGCAGAAAGAGACCCCAGACAGCGTCTCCCACGACCGTAATCTACAGCATCACGACGGTGTCGAAACTCGTCAATATTCACAGCCGTACCATCGTGAAATACGAACAGCTCGGTTTGATCAAAGAAGAGTGGATCGTGGTTGAAGAAGCGTCACGGCAACGATGTTACATGCCGGAAGCCGTGGAACGTATTCGAAAAATCAAATCGTTGACGACGGACTTGGGTGTCAACCTTGCCGGGGTGGAAGTGATTTTACATCTGTTGGAACAACTGGAGAGAAAGCAATGAGTTCTCAGTCTAATTGGGGATTCCATGAAGGAGGTATCCGATGACGATCGAGTTGACACGTGCGGTACTAGGATGGTGCTCCATCATCAATATGGGCTTATTGCTGTGGTGGTTTGCGTGGATCATGTTGGCGCATGATTGGGTCTATCAGTTTCATGGGAAGTGGTTCAACGTCTCACGCCAGCAATTTGATGCCATTAATTATGCGGCAATGGGATTCTTCAAATTGTGCATCAACGTCTTCAACCTTGTTCCCTATTTTGCGTTACGCATCGTGGGCTAAGTTTCCGATCTACGCTTCTGCGCTTTCCCTCAAGTCGCGTTCCCTTGTTTGTCATTCCGGGCTTGACCCGGAATCCAGGTCTCTGAGTGTCGCGACCGGACTTCT
>JAJDBL010000049.1 GCA_029261375.1 Nitrospirales bacterium | reverse complement strand
GGCTAACGGTAGGCCAGCAGACTTTGACTCTGCCAGTGATGGTTCGATCCCATCCCGCCCAGCCATCTTTGCCGCAACCGTTCATAATCTGACGCCCTGACAGCGACCTTCGTTGGACACTCATCAATCGTGTAAGAGCTTCGTCTTCACCCCCCCTGCGTCAGGAAATGGTTATGCGACACATGACCGTATGGCAACCAGGCTCAACGGACGATAAGCCTCGAATCGGAATTAGTGCGTGTTTAATAGGAGAGCACGTTCGCTACGATGGAGGCCACGCCTACGATGCGGTTCTCACCGAGCCCCTGAGCAGATACGTCGATTGGGTCTCCGTTTGCCCCGAGGCCGAGGCCGGCCTGGGTACTCCGCGCGAACCGATGCATCTCCATGGCCAGCCAGCATCTCCTCGTCTTCTTACGAACGAGACACGCTTTGATCACACGCAGACACTCACCCAATACACTGAACAGCGACTCAACGCACCAGAGATTCAAGAACTCTGCGGCTACGTCTTCAAAAGTATATCCCCTAGCTGCGGGATCGAACGTGTTCCGCTGATCGATGACAACGCACATGCTGCAGCAGTTGGAATGGGGATTTTCGCGCGCGCATTCAAAACCAAATACCCGCTTATTCCAATCGTGGATGAACGAAGATTACACAATCCCACCAGTCGAACCCATTTCCTGGATCAAGCCTATTGCTATTACCGCTGGAGAAGGCTCGCCCACGGTCAAGTCAGTCGCGGTGCCATTGCCGAATTTCATACACGACACAAATACCTCCTCATGGCCTACAGCCCTGACCACTATCAGAGACTAGGGCAGCTTGTAGGCAATAGCGGACAACAAGCCCCTCTAGAACTGGCATATGAATATGGCAAGGGGCTCATGGACGCGGTCAAGCATGAGCCCACGATCAAGAAACACACTAACGTGCTGTATCACATGATGGAGCATTGCACGCCACAGATGGAACATTCGGATCGTCTAGCACTCCAAGACCTCATCATGAACTACCATCGCGGCATAATTCCTCTCCGTGAGCCATTGCAGCGTATTCGTCGCCATGCACGAACCTTGCACATCGACGATCTCTGCGACCAGGCATATCTGAACCCCTACCCCGACGCACTCATGAGATGAGGGTTTCCACAAGACATAAACGCGGGATCGCGATCGTGAAGAGACCAAGATATGAGCGATTGATGTCACATGGAGGAGCGTGCCAATGTGCTGACAAATCACAAGAACCACGATCACAATCTCCGTTGCAATAGGATGAGTCCTTGCCATGACCTTGCCTGCACTGACTGCAAACCTCGAATCCGCACTCGACCATATCGATGAACGCCAAACGCATGCCAGTGATGCAGTCATGCACGGCGAACTTGGTCACGCCAGCGATGCGGCGTCCCACGCCAGCGTCGCCATCACACACGGCAACCAAGGGCATACAGACCAGACTACCATCCATGCGCAGAAAGGGTTTGAGCATGCTAATGCGGCTGCCATTCACTTCAAATAACCAATCACCATATGAGTAGACCAGTGAGTCGGACAATTTTTTCGGTACAGGACCATACAATCAGCCAAGGGACCACATTATGTTGATTCGGACAACTCTTATTTTCTTCACCCTTAGCATCGTTATCATCACCACTACTACCTTTAGCATGGCAGAAGGCGAAAATGCGCTACAGAACATCGCGTACTCCATTTCCCACGCGGATGAAGCGCTGATGCTTGAGCCAGATGATATCTATTTGATTTCGAGACACGTCCAAGACTGTCTGACTCATGCCAATGAAGCAATCACGCTGATGCCGAGAGATAATATGCACGGCAAACTTGCAGTGACGCATCTCAAGGATGCCATCCGACATCTTGAACTGGCCGTACCTCACGGCGATCAACGGCATACCGCACACGGACGAGAGAGTCTGAAATTTGCAGAAAAAGCGACGGCAAAAGTGGTAATGCGGTCAAAGCCTTGACTGACGGCGGGCAGTAGAGATCTAAACCAAGGAACGCACAACACACCAGATAAACGAAAGGCCAGCGAAGAGGTTTCCATCACGAATATACGGATCCATACACCGCCCATTGATTGTGCTAGATTATACAATTTAATCAATGACTTAGAAATTTCTAACACAGTCACACAGGGACGAACATCTCCCTCGACCTACAGAAACGCGAGCATTTCGTGCTAGAGTAATAGCTTCAGTTTTTGCGAGATTCTCCTCTCACAAGTGTTGGTGTTTCCATTGAAACACTTAATGCGTGAGATACGACACAGCACTGACATACATCGCCAATAGATGATTGACCTACACTGATATGGAGGTTTCTATGCCGGACAAGAATACTCACTACAGCACCCGCATGTTGAGATTCCCGCTGCCCCTTGCCGTTGCGGTTGTCTTTTTCCTCGGAGGAACGCCAGGGCTTGCATCAGCCTCACCGTCTGGCTTGGAGTTTCTCGAAGCTGCCCAGAGCGCACTGGTTGAACTCGCGGATCGAGTGAATCCGGCCATTGTGAACATCTCCCGTGATACCGACGCCAAAGGAAAAACCGCTTCGGGATCCCGACGTCCTGCCCCCGGAACCGGGTCGGGAGCCATCATCGACGCTAAAGGATTTATCGTCACAAATAACCACGTCGTGGGTGAAGCTGACACCGTAAGTGTTCGCCTGTGGGACAAGACCGTCTATAAAGGAACAGTTGTAGGAAAAGACCCTGACTCAGATCTAGCCGTCGTGAAAATCGACCCAAAGGGTGAGTTGACCGCAATGCCCTTAGGAGATTCGTCAAAGGTTCGCGTGGGACAGTTCGTCCTCGCTGTTGGCAACCCATTCGGATTGGATCACACCGTCACTCTCGGCGTCGTCAGCGGCCTGGGGCAGAGGATCGAGGAGGAC
>JAJDBL010000048.1 GCA_029261375.1 Nitrospirales bacterium | reverse complement strand
ACTCGCTCATAGATGGAAAAGGCTACATCAATAGCCTTGCGGCTTCCGGAGATCGAAGAGAATGTCACATAGCCGCCACCACCAACACGACTCCAGCGATATTCCTGCTCCGTGACGCAGTGAAACGATAGCGAATCTTGGACCCAGCCATACAGAGCGCGAATCGCGTGAGCTTGGTCCTCATCCCGCAACTGGGAAAACAAAACCACCTCAATGCCCAATACCGCGTACGCACCCCGCGTCGACGTGGGTGTCTCTTTCAGGTCAGGGCTCAATATTCCTCCGGCATATACGTAATTATGGCAAATTCAAATAAACTGGCACTCGCTAGGCCAAGCCTGCTCCTCGCCCCACTGGAATTTAAGCTTATTTGAGCGAGATTTCAACCATAGGTCAGACTTTATGGCAACGCCAAGCGTAAGAACTCTACCGGGACGCCATCACCTCTAGTGCGTGACGCAGGTCACACACTAGATCGTGTCATAGATCACGCAGCCCCCAACTCTATCATGGTATGGTTTACTACAATTTTTGCCCACCGACAGTACACAGGATAGACACAGGTCATGTTTTCCCTCAATCTACCATCCTGTCGTGACATCACGTCCTACGCACTTGCGTTCGGACGACACGATGTACCGGACACCATAGACCTATCTCCACAACACGAGGGAACCTAGCATTATGAGAAAAACAGAACGAGATCAACTCTATTCAGCTCAGATTACCCAACTCTATTCTCTTGCACCAATTGGATTTGCCGCGACGATCGTCAACGTCGCCGTCCTCGCAATTGTCCTATGGAGCATTACTTCTCATGGAGTCATCCTCGCATGGGGCTCAGCGATGCTGGGGATTACCCTCCTACGCTACGCACTCTTGTTTCATTTTCGGAAAGCTCCAACGCCACTCACACATCCATCGTGGTGGGGGAAGCTGTTTGTTGGAGGGATTGCGTTATCCGGCCTAGGATGGGGAGGTGCAGGCGTACTCCTCTTTCCTATTGACTCGACGTTTCACCAAATCTTTCTCACATTTATTCTCGGCGGGATGGTCGCTGGAGCAGCTGGAACCTTCTCCGCGTTGAAGGAAGCGTTCATTGCATTCAGCGTACCTGCCGTCACGCCAATCATCGCACGGGTTCTCATCATTGGCGATACCCTCCATATCGCCATGGGTGCAATGATCATTCTTTTTACGCTGTTAATGATCATGACCTCACGGCACATGCATTTGATGACCGCAGCCTCACTGCGCTTGCGATACGAAAACATGGATCTTGTTCACAATCTTTCTGACCTAAACGCACACACCGAGCAGATGAATCACCAACTCAAGGCGGAGATTGGGGAGCGTGAACGGAAGGAACTGTTTCTCACGACTCAATGGCAAGTCACCAGAATCTTGGTAGACGCACCAACTCTCAACCATATGGCACCGAGAGTACTCCAGACAATCTGCACCACCCTGGGTTGGTCGCTGGGAACGATCTGGCGAGTTGATTCGGATACGGCATCTCTTCGAAACGTTGCAGTGTGGGCCGAATCGCCCGAGAAAGTTCCGGAGCTCGCCAACGCATGTCGTCAGGCCATATTCCAATCTAACGACGGCATTCCTGGCAGAGTATGGGGTAGTGACGATATTGAGTGGATCGCAGATGTCGCACGTGATACGAGCTGTGCACGACATGCCATTGCCGCGCGGGAAGGACTACGTGGAGCCCTCGCAATTCCTCTCAGGCAACATGGTATGACGTGTGGTGTCATGGAGTTCTTCAATCCTACGATCGAAGAACCGGATGCCACATTGGTGCGGACACTTGAGGGCATTGGAGCGCAAATCGGACAATACTTTGAGCGAAAGAAAGCTGAAGATGCGGTTCGAGAAAATGCGGAGCGCTTTCGGTCAGTCGCCAGCACAGCCGCAGACGCCATCATCCTCGCTGATGTTCGGGGAAACATCGTCTTTACAAATCTAAGTGCGCGAGCGACGTTCGGGTATGCAGACAGTGAGCTACTCGGCCAACCCTTGACGACCCTTATGCCACATCGATATCGGACACGTCACACGACAGCCATGGAACGGTTATGCACTACTGGCAAACCGGCGCTCGCGGGACGCACCATCGAGTTGCACGGACTACGCAAGAACGGGGAAGAATTCCCTCTAGAGGTATCACTGTCCCCCTGGACAACACTCTCTGGAAGCTACGTTACCGGCATTCTTCGTGATATCACCAACCGCAAGCGAGTGGAGAGTGATCTCGTCAAAACAGAGCAGCGATTTCGCGAAATCGCTGAAAACATTCACCAGGTGTTCTGGACCCGCGATGCGACTGGCAGCCGTGTCCTTTACGTAAGTCCGGCGTACGAAGTTATCTGGGGACGAAGCTGTACAAGTCTCTACAGTAACCCCTCAGATTGGATTTCAGCGATCCATCCTGACGATCGCCAACGCGTGCACAGCGCCTTTTCTCAAATCCCCACAGGCCCAAAATTTGATGAAGAGTATCGGATCATAAGACCCGATGGAGAAATTCGTTGGATCCATGATTCTGGCTACCCGGTGGTTCACGCGCAAGGGAATGTAGCCAGGATTACGGGAATTGCTGAGGATATTACAGAAAGGAAGCACACTGAAGAAGCGTTGCGACACGCGCACGACGACCTAGAAGCGAAAGTCGCGGAGCGAACTACCCAGTTGGAAGATGCCAATGAAGCATTGCGAATCGAAATCGCGGAACGCCAGGACTTAGAAATGCAAGTGAGACAATCTCAGAAGACAGAGGCCATTGGACAACTTGCCGGGGGCATTGCGCACGATTTCAACAATATTCTGACAGGAATCTTTGGCTTCTGCGACCTTGCAACACTTCACATCCCCGCATCAAGCAAAGCCCGGGAAGACCTTGGTGAAGTATACCGCGCAGCAAAACGAGCCGCTCAACTAGTCGATCAAATTCTCGCGTTCAGTCGACAGAGCAATAATGCCCCAAAGCCTATCAAAATTGGACTCATCGTCGAAGAGGCGCTGACCCTGCTCCGTGCGTCTATTCCTTCAACCATAGAGATTCATCATGCGATTGACCCAGACGAAGGAGTTGTCCTGGCTGATCCAAGCCAGATCCATCAAGTAATTATGAATCTCTGTACGAATTCGGAGCATGCCATGCGCGGAAGAACAGGAACGTTGACAATACAGGTAGCGAACGTCACTCCACATTCTAGGTTCTGCGCAGAACACAGGGTCGACGAAGGTCGATACGTCTGTATCCGCGTTACGGATACAGGATATGGAATGACGCCCTCGACGCTCGAACGGCTGTACGATCCATTTTTTACAACGAAGCCGATAGGAGAGGGAACCGGCCTTGGTCTTTCGGTGATCCATGGCATCGTCAAGCAATATCAAGGCGCACTCACCGTTGACAGCGAGCGTGGACTAGGGACAGATTTCAAACTCTATTTCCCTGTCACACAACAACACCTCCTACAGGAATCGTCAATGGACGAACCTGATTACGGCGGCACCGAACGCATTCTATTTGTTGACGATGAAGAAACGATCACTGCGGTGTGCAAGACGACACTGACACGTCTGGGCTATTCCGTAGTCACCTGCAACAGGAGCGTAGAAGCACTCCACATGTTTCTCAACACACCAGACCGGTTCGATGTCGTGGTTACTGACGAAATGATGCCGCAGATGACTGGTCGAAATCTCGCACAAGAAATATTGCGCGCGCGCCCTGATATTCCAGTCATTCTGTGCACAGGATTCAGCTATGGAGCAACACCAGAAGCGATCGGTGCTATCGGAATCCGCGAATGTGTCATGAAACCGATGCTGGCCCAAGATATCGCCAAAGCCATTCGCAAACATATAGACTAGCCGGAAAAAACGTTCTCTCCAGCCCTATATGAAACACCAATCGTCGGCACGGAGATGGCGCCCCATCGCTACAACACCTTTGACTTCGTATTGGGCGCTCCTCCTCGTGATGATCGGAACCACTACTAATCCCTCAATCCTCGAGGCCCGGGCGTTTCGTATCTTTGACCAGAGCGCTGCAGCCATGGGGCAAGGCGCAGCATTTACTGCGGCAGCCAATGATCCTTCTGCGATCTACTACAACCCAGCAGGATTGACACAGCTCGAAGGAGTACAGACATCTGCCGGACTTCTTTTCGCAGGGGGAAGCGTTACGTTTACCAGCCCAACAGGCGACAAGACCCGCGGTGATGCAGGCGGCGGCATCGCCGTTCCGCCACCCACCCATCTTTACCTTACGGCGAACCTAGGTGATCTCGGATTCAAGTCCTTCGACGGCATCTCGGCAGGGCTTGGCATCATTTCATCCTTTGGAACCGCCACGGAATATCCGGACGACGGCCCATTTTCAACTGCCGTCACGTCTGCCAGCCTTCCCCTTGTGAACATCAAACCCACACTCGCATACAAAATCAATGATTTTCTATCCATAGGTCTCGGAGCCGATATCTATACCTTTGCCAGTTTTCTCGGCGAAGGCCAATTTGAACTCCAATCCCGTGCAGGAGCGCCAATTGGTCCAATATCAAGGGGACCACCGACAGAATTTAATGGGACTGGAACAACCGCGGGCGTGAATGCGAGTGTCATGCTTACACCGTTCAGGAATAACGCGGGGCAGCCCATCGCACAACTCGGACTCATTTACAGGAGTCAAGCCACACTCGATCTCCGTGGTGA
>JAJDBL010000047.1 GCA_029261375.1 Nitrospirales bacterium | reverse complement strand
TCTGGAGTGGCATACTCTGGATGACAGCCCGTGTCCTGATAAAAGCGCGCCCCATTCTGGAGAAAGGTATTTGACGGCCACGTCTCCGGAACGAGCCCTGCAAACATATATCCGATGACCTTCTCATTCGGCATATAGGTTCGGCCGGCCGGTGAAAACACCATGCCGTACTCGTTCTCGATACCAAAAATTCTCGGTTTCACACATCCATCCCAGTCAGCGCCCCGTTCGATATCCGTCGAAATGTGCGACCGGAACGCTCGCGTTCGAGCACCGCGACCTCCAATGCCTCAACGGCCACATCCTGAGCATTCGCGGATGCGAATGCTTCACGACAAAGCGCAATGGCCTCGGCAAGTGAGGCCTGGGTATTTCTCTCCTTCTCCTCGAAGAACCGCACAATGGCATCCGCACGTCCCCCAATGGCGGCAACCCCACGATCAGCAACGATGCTTCCATCGAACGTAATCCGGTACATTTCGTTTGGGGTGGGAACTCTCCCAACCTCCACGACCAGCAGCTCTACCTCGAGCGGCTTGATATCCTGACTAAAGACCCCTCCAAGGTTTTCTGAGTAAGCCCTGGCCAATGACCGTCCACTCACATCCTCGCGACTGTACATATATCCTTTCAGATCCGCATGCCGAATCCCCGCCTTTCGCAAGCTTTCAAACTCGCTATACTTTCCGGCGCCACAAAACGCAATGCGGTCATAGACCTCTGAAATTTTGTAGAGCGAGGTGTTCGGATTATCGGCAATAAGCAAGACGCCATCAGCGTACTCCATGGCAATACTTGACCGGCCCTTCGCTATGCCCTTTTTGGCATACTCAGCCTTGTCTTGCATCATCTGTTCTGGTGCGACGTAGTAAGGCATCATAGCGCGTACCCTCGGTCCTTTTTCACGTCGATCAACGCCTGACACATCGGAGCCAGTTGGCCTTCACCCACGTCAACGATCCCTTCCTCACGCACCAACTTCATCGTGGGATAAATGCCTCGCACGGGATCCGGGCCGCCCGTTCCGGAATCTTCTTCCGCGGCATTAAACAACGCGGCAAGCACAAGGTTGATCGCATCTGTTTCTGAAAGCCCGCGCTGATAATGTTCTTTCATCGTATTGCGAGCGTCCTTCCCACCTGACCCGACGGCGTAAAAATCTGTTTCCTCATACCGCCCCCCCGTGATGTCATACTGAAAAATACGGCCTTGTCTTCGGCGTATGTCATACCCGGAAAAAATCGGGACCACTACGAGTCCCTGAAACACCAAGGGAAACTGCTCTCGCACCATTTGCGCCAACTTGTTGGCTTTACCTTCGCAGGAGAGTTCCTCACCTTCGAGTTTTTCGTAGTGCTCAAGCTCGGTTTGAAACAGTTTGACCAATTCAAGACAGGGTCCAACCGTGCCTGCAATGGCGATGACTGAGTGGGCATCTGCGGCATACACTTTCTCAATCCGCTCACTTGCGATTTGCGACCCTTCAGTGGCTCTTCGATCCCCACCCATGACGATCCCGTCTTGATACTTGAGCGCAAGAATCGTCGTCCCAGTTGGCACGGACGGCTGAACGTCGCGCACCATCGATGCAGAAGGTATACGCGATGACGCACCAGGCAACGCCTCTGGTCGACACTGCCGGACATACTCGGAAAAGCTACAACCCCCATATTGAAAGAGATCAGCTGACAACGGCAACCTCACTCGCTGGAATCGATGCAGACGATTCCGCCAGCTTCGACAACAATATCGCTACGGTGTCCGAGGACTCAACAATGTCTTTGGTGAGCTGTTCGGTCCCGCGAGAGGGATCGAGTAAGGGAAGTTTCGTGCGTGTTCTTTTCTCGGTATTGAACAACAGGGACGTCCAACTTGCCGCATGCACTTCCTTGGGAAACTTCTTGAGGCACGCGGATCGGAAATACGCTCGTGTCCCTTTCGGGGCTTCAGTTTCCGCGCGACTCACATCTTCGTCAGACACTAATCGCGCCATACGTTTCTGCCGGAGCAGCGCAAAGTAGAGGCCTTTCTCTGGTCGAACGTCGTGGTACTGGAAATCCATCATCCGTATCCGAGGATCATCCCATCCACATCCCTTCCGATCCATATACGTCACTATCATCGCATACTTCGCGACCCAATCAAGCTCTGCCACCAACGATAAGGGGTCGCGCTCCAGCGCATCGAGGATGCGTGTCCATTGTCGAAGGACATCGGCGCGATCGGCAGTGTGACCCACAGACTCTTGAGCCGCCTTCAGATAGGCGCGCTGAATCTCAATCGCGGTCAGATCACGACCATCAGCCAAACGAAGGGGCGTCGTCACGCGAAGGTCGCGAGAGATGCGCTGCATGGCCTCAATCGGGTCCGCTAAGGCCAGCGAGGAAAATGACGCACCGGCTTCAATCATATCGAGGATGATGCCGGTCGCCCCAATCTTCACATAGGTTGGCAACTCCGCCATATTGGAATCACCAACGATGACGTGAATCCTGCGATGGGTCCCTCGAACGGCGTGCGGCTCATCACGTGTATTCATGATCGGCCGCTTGCTCATCGTATTAAGGCCAACAAGGGTTTCGAAAAAGTCTGACCGCTGCGCAATCTGAAACGAGGCAGGATCAGTGCGATTTTCTGCGCCGACCTTGCCTGCCCCCGCAAAAATTTGGCGGGTCACGAAGAAAGGAATGAGTGAATCGGTCAGACGCTTAAACGGCACCTGGCGTGAACAGAGATAGTTCTCGTGATACCCATAACTATTCCCTTTGCCATCGGTATTATTCTTGTACACGATGAATCCTCGACCGGGACTCACCCGCGACACGGCGCGGACACATTCCACCGCGATCTGCTCACCTGCCTTCTCATGGATCAGTACTTCACGCGGACTCGAACATTCGGGCGTCGCATATTCAGGATGAGCCCCGTCAACATACAATCGTCCTCCGTTGTATAAGGGCTTGTTCAATAGGCGATTGTACTCAGGATCCGGGCGTTCGCTTTCACCGTTGACCTCAAAACCGCGACTGTCGGACAACGGACTTTCGCCATCATAATCCCACAAGGCCTGGGAGGCAGGAAGGCGTGGATAGTGATTGATCAAGAATAGTGAATCGGCGACGGGGTCCGACTCCCGACCCTGGCGTGACGCAATGCCAAATTCAGTTTCAGTGCCATAAATTTGCATGTCTACTGGTGATGTTCCTCAGAAGAAGGCGAGAGCAGCATTCTGCTACAGGTAGTGGCCGGTGGGAAACACGTCGACGTCCTCTTCATCTGACTCCGTCGACGTCAAGGTTCGCACATTCGCAATCCGCTCGTTCTTCCTCCCGGCAATCTTCGCCCAATCGTCTGGGTTCGTCGTGTTGGGGAGATCTTCCTGCTCCTTAAATTCATCTCGTGCGGCCGTGAGAAGATCCTCTTCGGTTAAGCCTTTTATTCCAGTGGTCAGGTAGCGTTTGATTGCTGATTTCTTGGCGCGAGAGACGACACCCTCAATAAAGGCTCCGCTGACAAAGTCTTTGAGATAAAAGATCTCTGTAGTCCCGTTGACATATGTCACCTCAAGAAATCTGTTCTCATCGCTCAAGCTATACATTTCCATCACTGTCTTCTCGATCAGCCGTGTGACCACCTGCGACACATTCTGATTCTCGCTGGCGAGCTCATCCGCGTGAAACGGCAATTCCTCGGTAAGATATTTCGCAAAGATCGCTCTCGCGGCGGATTCACTCGGCCGATCAATCTTGATCTTGAGGTCTAACCGTCCCTGGCGAAGCACCGCGGGATCAATCAAGTCTTGTCGATTGCTCGCGCCAATCACGATCACATGGTTTAACTGTTCCATCCCATCGATTTCCGCAAGAAATTGAGGCACGATCGTGGACTCGATATCAGATGAGATTCCAGTGCCTCGTGTACGAAAGAGTGCATCCATCTCATCAAAAAAGACGATCACTGGCATCCCGTCCTGCGCACACTCTTTTGCCCGTTGAAACACTTCACGCACCTGTCGTTCTGACTCCCCGACATACTTGTTCAACAACTCCGGCCCCTTGATATGGAGAAAGACATGTCGTGATTCCCGTCCATACAGTTGTTCAAATCGTTTTGACAACGATTTCGCAACGGCTTTCGCGATCATGGTTTTTCCACATCCCGGAGGGCCATAGAGCAACACACCGCGAGGAGGACGCAATTGATGTTCGCGATAGACATCCGGATGCAAGAACGGCAACTCAATCGCATCACGAATCTGCTCGAGCTGTTCGTCGAGCCCTCCGATATCCTGATAATCCACATCAGGTACGTCTTCAAGGACTAACTCCTCAACGCCGGGCTTCGGAAGTTTTTCCAACAAGTAGCCGGACCGCGGGTCATAGAGCAGATGATCACCAGCCTTCAGCGATTCGCGCTGAAGCAGATCACTCAATTCAGCGACGCACCGTTCCTCCCCTCGGAGATGAACAATCGCACGTATGCCATCGAGACATTCTCGTAGTTCTACGACCTCCCCTTTTCCGTCAAACCCACGAACCTCAATGACGTTCAGGGCTTCATTGAGGATCACTTCTTGACCTTTCTTCATGTCCTCAACGCCGATGCCAGGATGCACACTCACGCGCATCTTTCGTCCCCCCACAAAGACGGTGACGGTCTTGTCCGTGTTCGTATGGGAATAAATGGCAAATGATGACGGAGGGGCCGTGAGTTTTTCGACTTCGGCACGCAACGCTTCAACGTGCGTCCGAGTGTCGTAGAGAACCTTGGTGAGTCGCTCGTTCTGCTGATGAGCCTGATCGAGCTTCGCACGCACCTCATGGAGCTTCAGCAGGGCATCGTCTACTGAGTCGACCTGCGCGCGCAGTATGTCGACATCGCGACGAGACTCTTCGCTCTTCTTCAGCGCGTCAGTGTCAGGAGAAGCGTGACGATCCATTAGGCATGCTTCGAGACATCAGTGAGGTGAGGTGAATACACGAACCTGATCATGTGTACGGCTGAGACGGCACAACAAGATCACTCATCGTCGAGAAGTTAATAGACAGCGCATTGTTTCACAGGCCTCTATAGCGGTCAACTCAGGTCAAGATAGATTTATGACGATCGATTTCATCGCGCAACGCAGCCGTTGATGTCTCAACGTCAACCGCCGACATAATTGCTGCAATCACCGCGATACCTGCCGCGCCAGCCCCTATCAGGTCACCAACGTGTTCGACCGTCACGCCCCCAATGGCAAAAATAGGAATGGAACTCATACGACGTGCGTCAGAGATTGCGGCAAGCCCGAGAGGTGGCCCCAAACCACGTTTGGAGGGGGTATCATAAATCGGACCGAACACGACAAAATCCGCTCCAGCCTGTTCTGCACGTTGGATGTCGGCGACAGAATGTGTTGAGACGGCAATCAGTCTATCCGGTCCAACGAGTCGCCGCACGACTGGGACGGGAAGGCCATCCGAGGGTAGATGAACTCCTACAT
>JAJDBL010000046.1 GCA_029261375.1 Nitrospirales bacterium | reverse complement strand
GCGCCCGGCCAACGACATACGGCACTCCCTGCGACTGCAAGGACTCTTCATTTTCACCAACTGCGGAGCACTCGGGAATCGTATAAATTCCGTACGGAAGAATGGTGGCAAGCTCTTTTTTGTATTTCAAATCAAAGGCGTGGACCATGGCCACCCTCCCCTGCTCCATCGACGTCGACGCAAGCGCAGGGAAGCCAATGACATCGCCAACGGCATAGACATTTTGAACGGAGGTTTGATACTGCGGCGATACCTCAATGTGGCCACGGGAATTTGGTTGGATTCCGATGTTCTTTAATCCCAATCCTTGGCTATTCCCTGTTCGCCCGGAACAGACCAGCACCGTCTGTTTCGTCAGCTTTTCGTCAGATTCCATGGTGATCGATAGCGTGTCGCGACTCGCTGCTACCGCAGCGACCTTCTCGGGCATCAGCAATCGAATCCCATGAGACTGCATACGCTCGGCAAGAATGTCTGACATTTCAGCATCGAGGAATCCCAATAGGCGCGGGCGAGACTCGACCACGGCAACGTCGACACCCAAGGTTGCGAACATGCAGGCATATTCACACCCAATCACACCACCTCCCACCACCAGCATCGACTTCGGAATCTCCGTAAGCAGGAGAATGGTGTCCGAGTCGTACACCCGGGGATCATGAAAGGGATACAAGGTGGGACGGTTTGGATGTGATCCGGTCGCAATGAGAATGATCTCGCCTTCCAGAGAAATTTCTTTTGATTTTTTCGGTTTGATTGCGATGTGATGTTCATCGCGAAAGGAGGCGGCACCCACGTACAGATCCACATGATGCCGCTTCAGATTGTCACTGATGCGCCTCCGTTCAGATTCCTTCACAAAACGCTCGCGAAGCAGAAGGTCCTGGACACGTATATTGCCCTCAATCTTGACCTGAAGGCCCTTCAGATTGCGTTGCCGAAACCCTGACAGGATGAGCGAGGTTTCACGGAGCGTCTTCGATGGAAGGGTTCCGGTGTTGGTTGCGGCCCCGCCAAGGACAGTCTCCTTCTCAATGATGGCGACACGCTTTCCGAAATAGGCGGCCTGTGCTGCCGCTTTTTCCCCACCGGGTCCAGATCCTATGACGATGAGGTCATACTTTTCTTGATGCATCGTTTGGTTTCCTACAGGTGGCGCGGTTGGGACTCCGTCAACACTCTATCTCAGGTAGAGGAGGAACGATCATGTCAACAAAGATGAGACACATTCACCCTCACTTCAGAACCCACAGATCCTTGATTCTATCATCTGTGAAAAGTAAATAAAGATCCCCGTCGTATGCAGCGGGGTTTTCAGCGGAAGCTATGATTAGGAAATCCCCCTAGCCCCCTTTGACAAAGGGGGGATCTCAGAGGACCTCGCCCTATGTCACCCACAAGGGTGCAAGTTCGTCGTTTGTTGACTGAGGTTTCTCTGGCTCTCGTACCTTGGATCGTTCAAACGCGTTCCACAATGGCTGACCATTCCATACTTCGGGACCATGACTATAGAGAGAGCGATTGAGCACGGCAATTTCTTCCTGAAAGACCTGAGATGAACGCGCCCCAATATCCCCAATCGTTTTTGGCTGGTCATTCGGCCATTGAAGCTTGCCCCACTCCAACAGCACTGCTTTGGTCGCGTGCGGATCGTTCTTGTCACAGGCATCCTTTAGCCTACGCTCAACAATACGCGCGTCGACGGCTGGTTGAGTCTTCGCGGGCAGCGACCCCGCGGGAACTCCGCGACCATGTTGCCACCAGAACAGCGCGGTTAAACCCCACCCTATCGCCAAGAATCCACTCACCCACGGCCATATCCCGGGCCGCCGGACAGTGGACGTCGCATTGAGCAATCCGCTCACGTTGTCATCTCCTTGCTGCACCTCGGCTTGTCCCCCCGAGAGATCTGCACTGCTGGTCTCTCCAGGAATGATACGCACGTGTCGTTCTGGAAGCCTGGCAATTTCCATCACATTGGTTTCAATGTTCCACCATGGGACCTCAATCGCCGGAAGGGTGACTTGTCCGATACTCGTTGGGATTAACGCGATCTTTTCTTGACGATGTCCGGTGATGCCTTGAGGTGTTTCCTTGTCTTCTTGCAATGGTTGATCCGGATATTGCTTCAGAGTGGATGGAACCTTCGCATCGATCGCGGGAAGCTGGGCTGACGTCAGCCCTTCCGCAAGAATCAAGAGGGTACGAGTCACGGGATCGCCGACAACAAATTCAGGTGGATTCTGAGGCCACGCTTCTGTCAGCCGAACCTCTCGTGACGGCAGCCACGTCGGTCCCAGAAATGACGCAGGGATTGGATCGATCTCCAGCGTGACGGCGTCGGAACGAAGCCGTTTGGTTTGGCTACTTGTCGGATTGAACAGTGAACGTCGTGGAGACACGATCTGGCCCTCAAAGACCACCGGATTTATCGTGAGTGTTCCACTCTGCTGAGGAAAGATGACATAGCGGCGTTCGACAACTTCGTACCTTCGACCATCGCGCTGCGTCTGAAACGTGCGATCGTCTCCTAGCTTTTTTATCACCGCATCAGAATCAT
>JAJDBL010000045.1 GCA_029261375.1 Nitrospirales bacterium | reverse complement strand
GGACAGCTGGCCTCGAAGACCCCAGCCTGGTGCACCGTCTTCATTGGAATTTCTGAGCCATCTGGCTGATCAATGTACACACTGGCTTTGGCCGCATTCGGGAAGAAGCCTTTGACCTTTACCTTGGCATTACGATGGTTGGAAGTCGGATGCGGTCCCAACACCTCAGAAGGGTCCCAATGTTCCGCGCGAATGAGGAGCTCAATGTCTTTCTTCAGGTTCAGCACTACATATCACTCGGAGCTGAAGAGTCGGAGAGACGTATTTGCCTCACGGTGAGATCACGATGGGACATTGTCCCTTCCCGTAGCGACTGAGTCGGACCACATTGGCTTCCTTAAGTAGGCTAGCGGTCGTATCCCTATCCACGAGATCGTCGAGGAAGCGCCAAGAGTCGAAATAGGGCCAGCGAACGTGCATGAAGCGGGTATTCCTCCCCGCCTCGCACCCGAACGACTCGCCTCTTTGGGACGGCGATCGCGGTGTCAAACACCACCTCCCACCGAAGGCTTTTTCGGTGTGCAGGCATCGCAAACGGCAATGACTCGTGATGGGCATTGAGGAGGACGAGAAACGTATCATCGACAATCGGCTCCCCTCGCGCGTCCATTTCGTTCATGGCATCGCCTGCCAACCGCATGCCAATCGCGCGAACAAATCCGCTGTTCCATTCTTCTTCCGTCATTTCCTTCCCATCGGGACGAAACCATGCAAGATCTTTGACTTCGGATCCTCGAAGCAGCCTCCCTTGAAAGAAACGGCGACGTCGAAAGACTGGATGGTTTCGTCGCAGGTCGATCAACTGTTGGGTGAACGCCAACAGTTGCTGGCCGGCGCGATCAACGTCCCAATCGTGCCAACTCAGGTCGTTGTCCTGACAATATGCGTTGTTGTTCCCCTGCTGTGTTCTCCCTATCTCATCGCCCCCACACAGCATCGGAATACCTTGGGAGAGCAAGAGCGTCGCGAGAAAATTCCGCTTTTGTCGTTCGCGTAACGTGGTGATGTCAGGGTCGTTGCTTGGCCCCTCGACACCGCCATTCCAACTCAGGTTCTCATCACTCCCGTCTCTGTTCTCTTCGCCATTCGCCTCGTTATGCTTCTGCTCATACGACACGAGATCCTGGAGCGTAAATCCATCATGTGCGACCACATAATTGATGCTCGCGTGCGGGGACCGACCGCTCGTCCCATACAGGTCACTACTGCCAGTGAGCCGGTACCCCATCTCAGCGACGAGGCCACCATCTCCTTTCCAATAGCGACGGATGCCATCCCGATATTTTCCATTCCATTCCGCCCAGCCGATGGGGAAGTTTCCGACCTGATAGCCCCCATCACCGAGATCCCACGGCTCTGCAATCAGTTTGATCTGAGAAAGAACTGGGTCTTGGTGGATGATGTCAAAAAATGCGCTTAGCCGATCGACGTCTTTTAATTCGCGTGCCAGCGCTGACGCAAGATCAAACCGGAAACCGTCCACGTGCATCTCCAACACCCAATAACGCAGACTATCCATAATCAGTTGGAGGGTCCGGGGATGTCTGACATTGAGGGTATTGCCACAGCCAGTATAGTCTACGTAGTAGCGCGGACTCTCTGGTGTGAGGCGATAATAGGTGGCGTTGTCGATCCCTCGGAAGGACAAGGTTGGACCCAAGTGGCTGCCTTCACCGGTATGGTTGTACACCACGTCAAGAATGACTTCGATCCCAGCACTATGAAGCGTCTTCACCATGGTCTTGAACTCATTGACGTTACCGCCCTGCTCTGGAAATGCAGAGTAGCGGACGTCGGGAACAAAAAAGCTAATGGAGTTATAGCCCCAGTAATTGGTCAACCCACGATCCACAAGATGCTTGTCATCAATAAACGAATGAACGGGAAGAAGCTCTACTGCGGTAATACCTAATCGCTGAAGGTAGTCAATGGAAGCCGGTGACGCCAAACCGGCATACGTGCCTCGCAGCCGCTCGGGAATACTTGGATGATGCATCGTAAATCCTTTGACATGACACTCATAGATAATCGTCTGTTCCCACGGCGTCTGGAGGAGTTGATCGCTCCCCCAACTAAACGCTTGGTCAATCACGACACCTTTCGGAACCACGCGTGCACTATTCCGCGAGTCGCGAGACAAGTCGTCGTGGCCATTATTCAGCGGATATCCAAACGTCTCCTCGGCACAGATCGGAACCCCACTCAACGCTTTCGTATAGGGATCGATCAACAACTTGGCGGGATTAAATCGGTGCCCCTCTTCAGGAGCAAATGGTCCATGGACCCGGTATCCGTAGAGCTGCCCAGGACGTGCTTCCGGAAGATAGACATGCCAGACCTGGTCCGTGCGTTCCCCGATTCCTATCCGATGGGTTTCGTGCTCCTGATCCGCGGTATCAAAGAGGCACAGATCAACTGCTGTCGCATTCTCAGAAAAAAGGGCAAAATTGACGCCTTCTCCGTCCCATGTCGCCCCAAGAGGATAGGGTTGTCCTGGCCAAACACGCATATGCTTTATGTCCAATCAATGTTCATGTGATAGTGCACCGCGTTATTGGTCCGTGAAGCCAACGCGGATCTTTATATTATATACAGTTTCCTCCTGATTAGCTGACGGAGTTCGGGACACATTCAGGACACGACCACGCTTGCCTGTACTTCCTAGGCGTTCCTCCGATTAAGCAATCCGTCACGCTTGACACCTACAAGCAAGCGCCGTAATACATGTGCTGACGACGATGAGACTGACAATCCTTGGCTCCGGAACCAATCTCCACCCCGCCCGTGCGGCAGCGGGGTATTTGATTGAGACCGATCACACGTTCCTCCTTGATTTCGGCCCGCGAACGCTCATGAACCTGCTTAAGACATCTGTTGATCGTCACTCCATTGGACACCTGTTTTTTTCCCATCACCATGCCGATCATGTAGCGGACTTCATCCCGTTTTTCTTTGATGCCGTGATTACGGCAAAGATGTCCCCTATGTCCTCACCACGGCAAGGGATTACGATATTCGGTCCGACGGGAACCCGCCGCATGTTTGGGAGCATCCTCCGAACATTTCCGGCGTTCACACCAACACCATTCCCAGTGGGGATCCGGAATCTTGGCGAAACGAGTGTCACCATCGGGAAAACAACAATTATGACGAAATACATGACACACACCCCAAAGCTACGGTGCTTGGGATACCGTGTGGAACATGGCGGACGGACCTTTGCATATTCTGGTGACGCGCAATACTCATCAAACCTCGTGGAACTGTGTCGTAACACGAATGTGGCAGTGTTGGACTGCTCGTTTCCGGTCCAAAAACCCGGAACAAACCATATGAACGCGCACGATTGTGGACGGGTCGCGAAAGAAGCTGGCGTAAAGACGCTCATCCTCTCGCATTTCTATCCCGTATGCGAAGAATATGACGTCAAAGGACAGTGTGCGAAGGTCTTTGGCGGGAAAATTATTGTCGCGCGAGATCGACTCAGTCTACGAATCTAGACGACTGTCGCAAAACTGAAGTTAGGATACAGATGTTGAACGGACGAACGAAATACATTGGATTGACGGGACTCATTCTGTTCCTATCGTGCGCAACAACCTTCGCCGCACCCTCAGAGATACGGATGTCGATGGATCGTGGGTCCCTTAATCAAATGCTCTCTCATCTCCATGGTGCGATATTTCAAAATACCTGGGATAAGATTCCACTCAGACCAACGGTTGCACTTCACGTCGAACATGCTGAGATTACATCAATAAATCAACACGTTAGGACACTAGACCTCACCATGAAAGGAAAGGTTGAAGTTCGCTATCACATCTTGGAAGCAGAACAACATTCAGCAGTGGGATTTACGGCACACGTGCAGACGAAACCTATCACGACGCCGACATCCATACTCCTTCACGTCGTCGATTCTGAGATACAGCTCGAGGATGTACCGATCCCGGGAGACATTCAAATTTTCCCGATTGATGACCTGGTCCG
This sequence comes from Nitrospirales bacterium, assembly GCA_029261375.1. GTDB lineage: Bacteria > Nitrospirota > Nitrospiria > Nitrospirales > UBA2166 > UBA2166. Next base: position 2,959 of record JAJDBL010000045.1, on the reverse strand, counting down.
AGCTGTTCTGTTGCCGGAGTTTATCCCGCTACTGAACATGGAAGACCTGCCGAAAATCAGCGTTCCAATTCCGGGCAAGACACTGGTGGGTGTTCGGCCAACCACGCCTCGACTTCGCGTCGGGAAGGACCGGTTAGTGCTGTTCCTCAACCTCCAAACCGAATCGATCCCCTAGCGGAATGTTCAAAAAGGCCGCCAGCGGCGTTCTCACTTCGCAGCTCGACTCAACGTACAGTCGTACGATTCGGCTCACCGCTCACTGCGGCCCTGCTGAACACCCTGTTTAAACCTCCTGCCGTTGGTCAACTATGCGCGTTCTTTCGAGATATTCCGCATTCACCCGGGCCGATTTGTTCGTGTTATCGTGGGCCTACTCCCCAGATACCGATCAAACCGATACCGCAACCATCGCTTGAAGAGTGTCCGGGTTGGCGGGATAAGAATCCAAAGTCCAAATGCGTCGGTGAGAAAGCCTGGGGTGAGAAGGAGAACACCGGCCACACAGATTAGAACAGAATCTACCAGCTCTTCCGCAGGCAACTGGCCATGCATGATTTGTTGCTGCATGCGCTGCAACGTCCGCAGTCCTTCAAGCTTCGTGAAAAACGCCCCCGCCACTGCGGTGAGCACCACCAATAACACGGTTTCAAGCGCCCCGAAGACGGACCCTACTTCAAGAATGACGTACAGCTCGATGAGGGGCAGAATGATGAATAGCGCGAGAAGCTTTGGAAACACCGTGGACGGCCCTCCTAGAGTGGCAGGCTATGATAGAATTCCCCCTTACTGTATCGAGAGTCGCATCCTGGAAGCAACTGAACCATGGAGGAATCAATGGCCCGTGTTCGTCTGTATGTTGGAAAGAAGCAATATAGCGGCTACTACGATGAAGTCCCGCTGCTCACGTGCGTAAAGAAAATGAAATTGCGACTGTCCACCTGGTCACCCGACCCGCTGAATATCCCCGTTCAAGAATCGATGGACGCATTAAAAGGGGCAACCGTACAGGTCATAGACCAAGACCTCGAAGAAGATCCCGAGGCTGATCCCCCGAAACCCGCGCCGCCGGCGGGAGTTAAAGTCGGCTATTACCAGGTCTCGGCAGTGCCGGATAAACTCAGCCAGTTTTGTCGGAAGAACGCGTATCCGTTTGTCGAGGCCACATGGCCAAACTGAAAAACACCCTCACGGTCGTCCTCGCAGGAGGCCGCGGTGATCGCCTCCAACCGCTCACATCAGAGCGCGCGAAACCAGCGGTTCCCTTTGGCGGAAAGTATCGGATCATCGACTTTACCCTCAGTAATTGTGTGAACTCTGGCCTGCGAAAAATTGTCGTTCTGATCCAGTACAAATCTCACTCGTTGGACCGCCATCTGCAACTGGCATGGCACATCCTGAATCCAGAACTCGATGAATACGTCATGGCGGTGCCACCGCAACAACGCATCAGTCAGGATTGGTATCGCGGAACCGCGGATGCGGTTCGTCAAAACATGTTCCTCATCGACGATGAAGACCCGGACTTTGTGTTCATCCTTAGCGGTGACCACATCTATACGATGGATTATGGCGAGATGTACAACTTCGCGCTCTTGCGTGGTGCCGAAGTTGTCACGGGAGCCATTCCCGTTCCAATCGAGGAAGCCTCGCGATTCGGCGTTCTGGCTGTAGACGAGGAATACCGCATCCTTCGCTTCGACGAGAAACCTAAAAATCCTCGCCCAATGCCGGGCAGACCAACCCATGCCCTTGCGTCAATGGGCATCTATCTTTTCAATACCAGCCTGTTGAAATGGTATCTTGAGGAGGACGAACGGAAGAAGCCAGGCCATGACTTCGGAAAAGATATTCTCCCGCAAATGGTTGCCGATCGACCAGTGTTCGCGTATCCCTTTGAGGATCCCAAAAGCCATAGGGAACACTATTGGCGGGATATCGGGACCCTCGATGCCTACTGGGAAGCGAATATGGACCTCGTAGCCGTTGATCCGCCATTTAACCTCTATGATCAAACATGGCCGCTTCGGACCTACCAAGGACAGTTTCCGCCTGCGAAGTTCGTCTTTGCCGACGACCCGAATACCAAGAAAGGCCGCATGGGACACGCGCTTGATTCAATCGTGTGTGGAGGCTGTATCATCAGCGGAAGCAAGATCCAGAACTGCGTCGTCTCGCCTGCTGTTCACGTCGACAACCACGCAGAAGTCCAGGATTCCATTCTCATGGAACATGTCGTCGTTGGAAAGGGAGCCAAGATCAAACGTGCCATTATCGACAAGGGCGTGACGGTCCCACCAGGAACACGCATCGGTTACGACCTGGAGGCCGATGCCAAACGGTTCACTGTCACTGAATCTGGGTTAGTCGTCATCTCCAAAGGCATGAAACTCAAGTAGCACCTTAGAATGCTCCAAAAGCAAGCCAGCAGCATTCTCGCTTCGCGGCTCGGCTCAACGTACAGTCGTAGGATTTACCTCATCGCTTGCTGCGGCCCTGCTGAGTGAACTTTTTGATCGTCCTGCTCGATTACATCGTCTTCTCTTCCTTCTCCTCAATGAACCACGTATCAAGATGCAGCTCAGCAATTCACTAGTGGATTCGTGACACCTATCCCTCATATACGAAATTGCATTCCGCATTAGCGAGAAGTGGCAAGGTCTCATCCTTTTCGGACAGAATTGGCTCAGCAATTGGCCATTCTATTCCAAGGGTTGGATCGTTCCATATGATTCCACGTTCCTGCTCGGGTGAGTACTCTCCCGTCATCTTGTAGATGATGTCTGCTTCGGCACTGATCACGCAGAACCCATGCGCGAATCCGGCGGGAACATAAAGCATACTCGGCGTCTCTGAGGACAGCGTCACGCCAACCCACTGCGAAAATGTGGGTGAACCTTTGCGCATATCCACCGCCACATCGAAGACTTCACCACGAGATGCCATAACCAGTTTCGCTTGC
>JAJDBL010000044.1 GCA_029261375.1 Nitrospirales bacterium | reverse complement strand
GCAAGAGGAACGGAGCTTGATTAAGAGATTTCGGGAATCCTTTCCGATAGACAGAGGCCATCTTTGGAGTCGCGTAAAATAGGACATCTGATTCCCCCAAGAAATGACTATATGCCTGAACGCTTACCGTCGGCGGTACCGCTATATCGCTAATGACGATATCAAGTTTATACGCCGCAAGCTCCCCAAGTAGCCGATCGAACGGGCCTTCATGACAGACGATATGGACGCCGCTGGGAAGGGTCATTGCCGACTCTAGGAGTCGGTAGACCATCAATTTCGGTACCACTTCCGCCACTCCAACCTTGAGGTGGAGAGGCCGTCCAGGATCCAATCCTTGGAGTGTTTGGGTCAGCTCGTTTCCCAGAGAAAATATTTCCTCCGCATAGCGATAGACCGTCTGGCCAACATCGGTGAGGATCAGCCGTCGGTTACGCCGGTCAAAGAGCTTTTCGCCAAGCGTATCTTCAAAAATGCGAAGCTGCGTGCTGATCGTTGGCTGAGCAAGCTGTAGTTCCTCGCACGCACGTTTAATACTCCCCTCGCGTGCCACGACCCAGAAGTAGAGCAGATGGTGATAGTTCAGCCATTCCATCCTCGAATATTACATCCATTTAACCTATGAATGCAATCTATATTATCTGTGTTGACGATGACTGTGGTCGTGTTTATATACTATTTTGTCGACACGCAACAGCGCCTGGACGCAGGCAGAGCAGTCAATCATTTTTCATCTATACATAAGGAGAACAGAATAATGACATCACGAATGTTGGGATTCGGAACACTCGCGGTTGCGTTACTTTTCGCCGCAGCGCTGCCCCTTGCCGCATTCGCAGGCAACACGCTTCAGATTGCGAACCCCGGCGACGGTGGGGTCGTCTACAGTGACACCGCCAACCTGGTCGTGGTCACTGACCTTTCAAGAGACATTCCCGTGAAAGTCTTCCTCAACAGCCATCCAGTCCAAGGATTCACTGCGCCAACAGGGGAAGTTGGCGGGCTGAAGGAAGGGAAGAACAGCATCAAGGTTGTCGCTGGAAGTCTTGAAACTTCGGTAACGTTTAAATCAGAGCCGTAACACGCCGCTCGGGTAAACAACACGTCCTACACCGATGAGGCACGTCGTGGAGAAGATTCAGTCTGGTAAAACCCATCCCAGGCGACACCTCCTTCTCTGCGCGATGCCTCCGGTGTCAGGGCCTACGTGTCATCCAACATGCCGGGGATGTTCGCACCGGCACCACGCGAACATTGTGCCTCCGCTGCGTCAACTGTGGGCACTATGAGTTCTCGGAGGAACGGCTCGCGCTCCCCTTCTCTCATCGCCGCGCGAGTTGAGATGCAACAATGAGACTTATGGCCTGATAGAGACACAGCACGGACAGGCACCCAAATCCCACCCTGCGACGGTGAAATGAGGCGGACGCCTCATGTTGTTCGCCGTCGCAGAAACAATGCCTGAGTATCTGGACTTACACGGTTCCCCCAGATACTCAGGCACATCTTTTTCTATCACGGTTTGACGACAGCCTCCACGCGACACACGAAATTCAACCACACCTCTTGACCATTTGCGTTTCGGACTTACTATTCAATCATCGATCATGCATGACGATATCTCAGAAACGACGCATCACATTCGGGGCCGTTACAGCACGATCTGAACATAGACGAAGGAGGGATATCATGATATTGACACGATGGAATGCAGCCGCAGATGTTGATCAGTTATTGAAAACGGTGTTCGATGATTCGGTCGCTTCACGCGGGCGAAACGACACCTCACACACATGGGCTCCACGTATGAATGTGTGGGAAAACGATGAGAACTTCTCGATTGAAGCCGCGATGCCAGGACTGAACATGAGCGATATCGAGGTCACGACGCACAAGCAGGTGCTCACAGTCCGAGGAGAGCGCAAAGCGAAGGAACATGACGACGCGGCTCGGGATACCGTGCATCTTCAGGACATCGTCCCGGGAACCTTCTCTCGCTCCATACGGCTTCCGGAATACGTGAATGCTGATTCGGGGTCCGCACAGTACGAACAGGGCATTCTGAGCCTGACATTTCGAAAGAAAGAGGAAGTAAAACCAAAGCAGATTGCTATCACCTCGAATGACAGTCCTGCCTAAATCACCGCGGCCGCGGCCTGAGCCTCCTCCCCGAGCTCAGGCCGCGGTTTCCCGTCATACTTACCTCGTTTCTGCCTAGTTCCTGATTGGACCTTCAGTTCTCCCTACTCACTGCCGATATGACCGTAGGCAATCTTTTCTCGTTTGACGTGCGAGCACCCTAGGGAGGCCCATCATCTTTACTGTAAAGAGACTTCCGAGTTTCTTTAAGCAAGCGAAACCTCCCCCGCGCCCCTCACGGCAAGACACATGGCTCCAGGTGACATCTGCGATGGATGATACGTCTGTCTACCGAGCGTTCTACCAAAACCTATTTCATGACATGGATCGAACATTCATCACGGACTTCACGACGAAAACCCGCGTCAAGAGCTTTGAAGCAAAGGAGGTTGTCGTCAGGCAAGGTGACGAGGGGGACTGCTTTTACATCGTCAAAGCTGGCGCCCTCAACGTCGTTCTTCGAGATTCAAACAGCGAGCAAGAACGTGTGGTGGCACGGATCAAACAACATCAATACTTTGGTGAGCTCGCGCTTCTCGCCCCCTATCAGCCCTTGCGACAAGCCACGATTGTGACGGTGGTTCGAAGCACGC
>JAJDBL010000043.1 GCA_029261375.1 Nitrospirales bacterium | reverse complement strand
TGCCGATATTTCCTGTGACAAGTCCCAACGGATTTGAGCTTGGGCTTCCGGTGAAATCATACGTGACTGGTACCGTATGTGCCGTTCCTACAAAAAGCAGTGCGCCAACCGTCATACTAAGCAAGAGGTACTTAGGCTTTGTGATAACCCCCTCCCATCTTTCCCATCACACGTGTCGTTCATTACTAACGTCCTTACAATTGATAGGCGTTCGTTGTCACCGCTGCTCTCTCTATCCGATCACTTATTAACTAGGTTCCCATAGCTCCTCAAATCACCTCGTAATGACGCCGCAAAGGCAACGCCAAAAATATTTCCGCTGGTCCCCTCCCGACACACGGCTTTCCAGTTTCTCCTTGAGATCTTCCGAAAGTTTCTCACTCCGCAGACGACTGATACACATTTCATCCTGGACAAGACTTTAGCTAGACAGCGCCAAGCAGATGTCGTAGAATACTGCTCCAATGCGTGGTTCCATCAAGACAATCCTTTCCATCCTGTTATGCGCCGTCGCGTTTCTCGCTGTCGGATGCTCGACGAACTCAACCTTTGTGACGCCTAAGACGCCATTGTCTTATTCCGACAGCGTAGACATACAGATGGAATTAGCTGATCAGGTCGCCGTTACTGGTCAGTTTCAAGATCATCCGTTTCGATTGGTCGGGTACGCGCTCTATCCTATTGGTGCCGCCCTCGACTATCTCGTGCTGAAACCGTCATATTTTGTTGCTTCGCTCGCTCCGCCTATCTTCGGATATACCATTGAAGACGCGCTGCAAATCAAACATCATTCGGCACGCTCAGCACACTAGCCCAGCTCTTTTCCTCCCCTGGATCATTGTCGTTTTTTTCTTGTCGCTTCCGGCGTGTGGCGGGGTGTCTTCGTTTGCCCCTACCACTGATCAGGCTGCGAAGCCTTCCAAGCCTGCGGTCATCGATCCCATCAAATTGCAGATCGGGAAACTCTGCGATCTCGAGAACGCAGTTCGCATAGCGTTTGAGCCTCATGATATCCAAACTTCTGCGTGGGGGAATGGCAAGGAACTTGTCTCCACACTACCTGTAGGTTCTGGTGAGGGCGAATATCATCTTTTTCTCGATGATCGAGGTACATTGGTCGGAATCGTGACCATTATCCGTGACGGACTAGATCTCAGACCGTATTCCGTCATTCAGCAGTGGCTCACCCGAACCAAAAAGACTGATTTTATTGTCGAGTCAGCTGTAGATCCATCCGCACAGGGCATTCGACATGCCTCGTACCACGTCCATCGTGAGCGAGAAAAAGTTCATGGTGTCGTCGTTTTATCTCGTGACGGGGCTTCTCTTCTCTACATTGACTCCCGAGTTCTTCCAGGGTTTTCGAGTATTCTTGCCGCAAACTCAGCGAGGTTTCTTAAGCGAATCGACCGTATTCACGCCGCATCACTGTCAGCAGAGAAACAGAATTTGGTTGCATTCCAGCATTTCGCTGCAGCCGAGGTCTCTCGCGTTGGTTTTTGTAGTGCTCCAGACCCCGCGCGCGCCGTCAAAGGCTATGATGCGGCGTTGAAACTAGGTTTTGACGATCTCCTATACCAAGCGGAAGCCCATCACAGGACTGGTCTGGCGTATCGCGATCAGGAAATGTTTTCTGAGGCAATTTCCGCGCTGCAACGCTCGCTGGAAATTCGCCCGTCTATCGCGGAGGTTCACCATCACCTCGGGACGGTGTATGAACGCATGAATGACGCGGAACACGCCATCGAGGGATATTTAACAGCGGTTAGGCTTCGACCAAACTTCCTCGTTGCGCGATACCACCTTGCTGCGGTATACGCAAACGTCAACCCCAAGAAGTCCATTCGCGAATTCGAAACGTATGTCGTGTTAGCCGAAGACAACAAGGGTGAACAAGACCGGCTTCAACGAGCAAAGGAATATCTTCTGAAGTTGAAGCAGACTCGCTAACCCATCACGAGTCTTACCTATAGATTTCAAGGAGTTGTCCATGGACTTACAAGCCAAAAAACACGCCCTGCGCTCGCTGACGTATGGATTATATGTCGTGACCAGCGGTATCGATAATGAGGTCTGTGCCGGAACCATAAACTGGCTGTCTCAAGCCTCGTTTTCCCCACCCTTAGTTATGGCTGGGGTGAAAAAAGAGAATCGGCTTCATGACATCATCAAGCAGAGCGGCGTGTTCGTGGTGAATATTCTCGGTGATGCGCAGAAGGATATGGCCGAAGCGTTCTACCGGCCCGCATTGATCGAGAATGAAACCCTGAGTGGCTATAGCATCAAGACAAATACGACGGGTGTGCCAATACTCTCGAACGCTTCGTCATTTCTAGAGTGTACGCTGACACAGATTTTTGAAGGCGGGGATCATTCGGTAGTGATTGGAGAGGTCATCGAGGCGGGGGTACACTCCGAACAGAGGCCACTTGATATGCGTACCACCGGCTGGTTCTATGGCGGATAGTGAGTGTCACCCCCGGCGGAGATTTTCTTCCTCTTCTTCAATCGTTTTGCATTCGATACAGAGTGTTGTAACGGGTCGCGCTTTTAATCTCGGGAGCGGAATCGGCTCGTCACAGCTCTGACAAATGCCGTACCCCCCCTCGCTAATACGTTCAAGTGTCTCATCAATCTTTTTGAGGAGCTTTTGCTCACGCTCCTTTAGCTTCAGGACGAACGCCTGATCAGTCTCAGCCGATGCCTGATCAGTAAGGTCGGGGGAACTTCCCACGCGAACCGTTGTATTCATTACGGTACCCGCTTCCGCAAGCAGCTCTTCGCGCTGTGCAATGAGATCTCTCTTGATCTCGTCAAAACGCGACGCGCCTTTCGTAGCTCTTTTTGGTTTGGTGGCACCCGTAGTCTTTGCAATTGCAGGAGATTTAGTGGCGGGTTTGCTCGCAGCTTTTGCGGGTGTTTTTGTTTTCTTGCTTACGGAAGAAGACTTCGGTGCTGACTTGCGAATTGGTTTTACGACACCTATAGCCTTTGGACTTGCAGACGATCTGGCTACCGACCTCGTCGATGGTTTTGCTGCAGGCTTATTCTTCAATCGCGCGGAGGACTTGGTTGCCGACTTGTTCTTCGATTTCACCGCAGTTTTTGGTTTTGATTTGACCACTGATTTCGTGGATTTTGCGCCCATGAGAGCCCTCCAATACCAGCAACAATGACC
>JAJDBL010000042.1 GCA_029261375.1 Nitrospirales bacterium | reverse complement strand
AGCCCTTCACATGGCCGCAAACGGGAAACCATTGACGGCGCAATGGATTCGCCAAGTTGAATATCAACGGCTGCATAGAGTCCACGGCGAGCAAGCCTGCGTAGGCCGAGCTCAGTCGAGGACGGCACTTTCACACCTGTCCCCATGGCACGCTCAAGATTACGGATTTCTCGAACCATCTGGCTAAACTCACTCACTTCGAGAGAGTGGCCATGGTCCGGTCCCTTCAGGGCGCGGTCCGTTGTAAAATGTTTTTCGATCACACTGGCTCCGAGCGCTACAGCACCCAGTGGTACGGAGAGTCCGAGACAATGGTCGGAATATCCATACGGCACACCTAGAACCTCGCCCATGCTGACCATCGCTCGGATGTTGGCTTCGTCCGGACTAGCGGGATACGCTGTCACACAGTGCAATAGTACGAGTGGTGGGGTTCCAACCTGCTGGATCGCAGCAACGGCAGCTTCAACCTCTTTTAGCGTCGCCATACCCGTTGACAGGAAAATGGGACGATCAAATCCCGCAATAAATTGAAGAAAACTATGATCGGTTAGGTCGCCTGATGCGATCTTAAATGCAGGCATCCCAAGTCCAGCCAGTTGCTCTGCTGACGTCTCGTCAAATGGGGTGGAAAGCCAGACTACGTTCTGCTCGACCGCGACCTCATTGAGCGCCTGATACCATGTGGGATCGAGTTGCACCGCGCGTATCGCCTTTCGCGTCTCTTCCTCCCCTGGCGCGACCAATGATTCCGCAGTGAATGATTGGAATTTCACGGCGTCGGCGCCGGCGTCTGCTGCACGCTGAATTAGCTCTTTTGCGGTTTCAATACAGCCATCATGGTTTGACCCAATCTCCGCGATGATGAAACACGGATACCCTGGACCGATGCCTCGTCGGTTAATAGAGAGTCTGTCGTTTTGCCCCATCGATCACCTCATGTACCGTTTGAATGACATACTCCACATCGTCATCCGTCATTTTCGGATAAAGAGGAAGACTGATGGCTTCCTCATAGAACTGTTCAGCTCGCTCGCATCTCACCAGCTGGGTCGTGCAAGTTTCATGCCGTCGGTAGTAGGGATGACTATAGACGGGGATGTAGTGGACCTGGACCCCCAAACCACGTTCGCGTAGTGCCTCAAAGACCTCACGGCGCGTCGATGTTAGACGTTCTAAATCAAGCCGGACCACATATAGATGCCAGGCAGAACGGACCTCCGGCAACTCAACCGGTCGTCGTAGTTCTGAGATGTCCTGAAATGCACACTGATATCGATCGACAATGGCACGTCGACGTTCAAGAAATTGACGAACCTTCGCCAATTGAGAGACGCCCAGCGCGGCTTGAATGTCCGTCATTCGGCCATTAATTCCCAGTTCGTGTTGCTCGTAGAACCACGGAGGTTGGACTCCAGGTTCACGAGAGATCCCGTGGTTCCGGAACCGGAGCAGACGATCGCGTAAATCCTCGCGATTGGTAACGACCATCCCGCCTTCGCCCGTGGTCAGAATCTTGACTGGATGAAACGAGAAGACGGTCATGTCAGCGATGCTCCCGACAGGCCTGCCACGATATTCAGCGCCAAACGCATGCGCGGCGTCTTCAATCACCATCAGGCTGTGTCGTCTCGCGAGCGCTAAGATGGAGTCCAAGTCACAGGGATGCCCAGCATAGTCGACAGGAATGATCGCGCGGGTTCGTGCGGTCACTGCACGTTCAACAGCGTGCGGATCGAGGGTACAGGTCGCATAGTTAATATCGGCAAAGACCGGCTCACCGTGGCACTGCTTGACACAGTTTGCACTCGCGGCAAAGGTCATCGGCGTCGTAATGACCTCATCTCCTGAGCCTATACCGGCGGCATGACAGGCGCCATGCAATGCGGAGGTGCCGCTGGAAAACGCCACCGCATAACGTGCCTGACAGAATCGCGCGACCGCGGATTCAAACTCTGGGACCGCTGGTCCCTGAGTCAGCCAGTCTGAGCGAAGAACACTGACAACTGCCGCAACGTCAGACTCATCCAACCACTGCTGGCCGTAAGGAATCGTTCGATGCGTACGCGCCGTCCTGTACTGAGTGTGTCCCACAATCTCCCTCTCCCACCTGGCAGCCGAGCATCACGCGAAGCTCTTCGACGCTCATCCACCAATCATTGGTGTCACTTCGATAGCAGAATCCATCCCGTAGCGGTTTTCCATCCCGTCCATTCTGTCGTCCCCATTCTGCATACTCAGGCATAATCGTGAATAAATCCTCATATTCCAGCGTATGTCGACTTTCGTCCTCAGCGATCATTGATTCGTGCAACTTTTCTCCAGGCCTGATCCCGACACATTCAATGGCACATTCGGGAGCAATGGCCTTAGCCAAATCGGTAATCTTCATGCTCGGCAACCGAGGCACAAAAATCTCGCCTCCGTACATCTGGGTCATCCTCCCAAGCACAAATTGGACTGCTTGTTCCAAGGTCAGCCAAAACCGTGTCATGGACTCGTCGGTCACCGTAAGCACTCCACTTTGACGTTGCTTGAGAAACAGCGGCACCACACTTCCACGGCTTCCGAGAACATTCCCGTAACGGACACAGCTGAACCGCGTGGCACGCCCACCCGCATAGGAGTTACCCTGAACAAAGATTTTTTCAGCACAGTGTTTGGTCGCACCATAGAGATTGGCCGGACTAACGGCCTTGTCCGTACTCAAGGCAATGACACGACGAACCTGATGATCAATGGAAGCATCAATCACATGCTGTGCGCCGAGAATATTCGTCTTAACCGCCTCAAACGGGTTGTATTCACACGCAGGAACCTGCTTCATCGCGGCCGCGTGTACCACAACGTCCACACCTTCCATGGCACGCGACAGTCGCCCTGGATCCCGAACGTCCCCGATCAAAAAGCGAATGCGGTCAGTATTGGAGAGCTGAGCCCGCATCTCAAACTGCTTCAATTCGTCTCGGCTGAAAATTCGCAGGGCCTTGAAATCAAACCGATCAAGAAGCACTTTGGTGAAATGCCGACCAAACGACCCGGTTCCGCCAGTCAGCAGGATGACTTTATCCCGCAAGAATTCCGAAATTGGTTCCCGCACCTTTGCCATATTCATCTTTCCTCTCGATGATGACGCTTAAGTGTCTGTGGGGAATGAGCAAAACCAATGCCACACGGCGGAGGGCTCTTTCGGAGGGGTTTCTCTACCTAATTGGCGGGGGTTTACCGCTTGACCGGGCAGACGTTGCCTAGTGAGGAGGAGATATGTTCCTGCACTGCCATTCCCAAGAGAAGTTGAGAGGGAACCGCAGCTGAGTCCACCCAATGGCCCTTGCCAGCCTCTTAGTTTAAAGAGCGGCGCGACGTACGCAAAAGTAAAGGGGCTACGATTTGAACGTTTCGGTGATGAGAGGGGTATAAATTGAGCCCGAACGGTGCAACTCACTTGAGATCAAACTGACAGAATCGACGGAAAAGGAAAGCCCATCGTCCGCATGACCTTCATGAATGGCCAATTTATGGAGTTTTAGGGGTTCTCTGTTCAGGCTGTCATAATCCCGAAAACGGCCAAGTGTCAGGTGAGGCCGAAAGGGCCTGGACTCTCGGGGAAACCCAATTATTTCAAGTGCTTCCTCCAACTCAACCTGAATGCGAGACAACGCTTCTACGTCCCCTTCAACCACAGACCACAGTACCCTCGGACGTTTGAGGCTCGGAAATACACCGATCGATCGTACAACCAGTGGAACCGGGTTTCGCTTGCTTGCGATCTCGCGTATACGTTCCCCGATGCCGTTGACCGATGCAGCCTCAACATCACCAAGAAACTTCAGAGTGAGATGAATACCCTCGATACGGGTCCACCGAATCGGTATTTCATTTAATTCTTGGCGTAAATCAGCCTGTATGCGCCCAAGCATATTGAGCACACTTTCCGGAAGATTGAGCGCGACAAAAAGACGATGTTTCACAGCACACGAGACTCCTTTTTATGGATTGACCGGTCAATATCCCCGTGTTAGGGTTTTCGTCGATAAAGACCCACGCCCCAAACGGCGTCGTATTCAGCGAAAATGAATGATAGGGGAAATACCCCTAGCCCCCTTTTTCAAAGGGGGAACATCAAAGGAGATATCGTGACTTACTTGCCCCAAGACATGGCCTGCCCTATCGATTCCCGATACTACGGGACTAATCCTGATTTTCTCAAGCGACTCAAACCCTATGTCTCAGAGGAAGGCTATGTCCGGTATCAAGCCAAAGTCGAAGTGGCACTTGCTCAGGTGCTCGTTGAGCGCAAGATTGCCCCCCCCTCGCTTGCACAAGAGCTCGAAAAAGCCGCACAGGCCATCAAGGTCGAAGATGTCTATGCCGAAGAACGTCGCATTGGACACAATATCCGAGCGTTGGTGAACTGCCTGAAGCAACACGTCAGCGAAAAAGCCCAGCCGTTTATCCACCTCTGTGCCACGTCCAACGACATCACAGATACCGCAATGGCTCTTCGCTTAAAAGAACTGACTCGAGACATTCTGCTTCCCGACCTTATCCGACTTGAGAATGTCCTCATTGAACTGGCGAGGAAGCATGCTGACACCATTCAAATGGGGCGCACGCATGGACAACACGCGATCCCCATTACATTCGGATACTCCGTAGCCAACTACGCGGCACGACTGGGCAATCGCATTGAACAGATTGAACAGGCACGCGTGAATCTACGAGGACAACTCTCGGGAGCCGTTGGCGCATACAACGCACTCACACTACTTGTCCCAGAAAACACAGTGGACTTTGAGCGGGACGTCCTCGCCAAACTCGGACTAAAACCTGTCGATACGCAAGTTTCTACACAAGTTGTTCATCCAGAATACGTCGCCGACCTTGTTCACAGCGTGACGTCTGCGTTCTCCGTGCTCGCAAACATCGCGGATGACATCCGTCAATTGCATCGGAGCGAAATCGGGGAGGTGCATGAGCGATATGATGCGGAACGTGTTGGATCATCGACGATGCCACACAAACGCAATCCATCAAACTTCGAGTTTGTGAAAAGCATGTGGAAAGCCATGATGCCGCGAATGATGACCCTCTACATGGATCAAATTTCGGAGCATCAACGCGACCTGACAAACTCAGCGTCAGCACGCTTCATCACCGAACTGATGACAGCGTTTATCTATACGACATATCGATTGACAGATGCGATGGAACGCCTTGAAGTCGATTCTGATGCGATGGCAGCCCAGCTACAGGGAACTGAGTTTGAAGCCATACTCGCAGAGCCGTTATACATTCTTCTCACTGCGCAGGGACACCCCGATGGATACGGTGGAGCGCGCAAAGTTGTCGATCAGGCACGTACGACAGGGAACCCCATCTCCGCACTCATGTGGGAAGACGACACGCTGGCGCCATATCTCAAGAATCTCACTGACGAACAACGCCAACTCTTCGAAAATCCACAACGCTACATCGGAGCGTCAATCCAACAAACACACGCCACCTGCGACGAGTGGTCTTCGAGGTGCGCGCGATTGAGCCAACAACTGAGCGGCGAAACCATTCCGTCTCCATAAATCTCTTCTGGCTCTCGACTCAATACAATCTGGGGCCATGTATCGCGGTCGCGCACGCTTTGAGCAGTGTGTCAGACAAGCAAGGGATATCCTTGATCGTGACGTACAAGAGCCTTGGATCAATCCACGAATGCAGCGTGAGATTTCAAAACTCCTTAACGAACTCCTCTTCCTTAAACGACAATTAAACAACCCGCTGATTGAGCAATTCGTTTTTGCCACTACCAGTGGCGCTCACGTATACGCCAATTCTCGCTCCGGTACTCTTGTAGCCATCGATGATGCCCCCACCGCATGCGACGACTGGGTTGATTGTAGCGTGGTCAGTTGAAACTGACTGACGAGAGTGCGCATCTCGGCGGCTTGAGCTGACAGTTCTTCTGATGCCGCCGCAGACTCCTCAGAATTGGCTGCCACCTGCTGAATTACCTGATCTACTTTCCCAATCGCTGCGGTTATCTGATCGACTTCTTGACTCTGTTGTTCGGAGGCCGCATCAATTTCAGCCATAAGTGTATGTACTTTGTTGACCTGGTCATTGATCTCTTCAAGGTTCTTCAGCATCTCGTTGTTGATGAGAACCCCACCCTCAGCATTTGTTGCTGACTCTTCGATCATGCTGGCGGTATTCTTCGCCGCTTCGGCACTCCGCATGGCCAGGTTCCGCACTTCTTCCGCCACGACCGCGAACCCTTTACCCGCATCACCCGCACGAGCCGCTTCGACTGCGGCATTCAGCGCAAGGAGATTCGTCTGGAACGCAATATCGTCAATCGTCTTGACGATCTTGGCCGTCGCATCCGCCGAGGCTTTGATCCTATCCATAGCCTCGGATAAACGCTGCATACTCTCCATCCCCCTGCCAGTGCCAGTCCGCGTCGCTTCGGTCATCCCCCGCGCTTCTTTGGCATTCGCTGCATTCTGTTTCGTCATTGACTCCAAGCTTTGAAGACTGCTAGTCACCGCTTGCACGGAACTGGCCTGATCCGATGCCCCCTGTGCCAAGGACTGGCTTCCGTTACTAATTTCCGTCGACGCTGCAGCCACCTGCTCAGTATTCATCGACACCGACGCCAGCCCTTCGTCCAGATTTTCAACAGCCTGATTTAACGCATCCTTGATCTTGGCGTAATCACCCTTGTAGTCCCCAGTGACCCTCGCGGTAAGATCACGCGCAGCGACCCGACGCAACACATCGGCCGATTCGTCCATCGGAGCGACGGTTGCATCTAGCGTCTCATTGATCGCGTCGAGAAGCTCCGCGTAGACTCCTCGAAACTTTGTAGAGTCCCCACGTACGGAGAGGTCGCCTTCTCGCGATGCGCGCCGAAGAACTTCAGTCTCATCGCGCAAACCAGAAAGAGCTTCAGTCGTTTGAATAATTCGTGTGGAAAGGACATCGTGTTCAGACCGCGGAGTAATCTTGGTTGAAAGATCATTTCGGCTCAGTGCATCGACGGCCTCTGCGATCCCGTTAATATACGACTCTACCCCTCGGAACGCGTCCGCAAGTTTTCCAATCTCATCGTCTGTTCGATATTCAATGGGCTGATTGAATTGTCCATTCGCGATTCTCTCCGCGTGCTCAACGATCTCCCCAAGCGGCTTAAAGGCCACCCTGTGAGCGATCCATGCGGCAATCATGATCCCCAAGAACAAGAACGCTCCGATTAGGACACTGGCTTGCCATGCACCAGTTGTTCCGGCGGCTCGAGTTTTCTCCACTGGGACCACGACCTCTAAGACTCCACGGACGTCCCCCATCTTCCAATCAGATTTCGGCGTATCGGGCCGAGAATTATGACAGTTCACACACACCTGAGACACCATTCGATCTGCGCTGGCATAGCGCATCGATAACACCCCGTTATACCGATCCATCTTCGAATACGTCTTTTCTGGATTCGCATTGAGATACTCAAGTGCTTCCTGTTCAAACTCGTCGCGTGGCCCACCATCCGTCCGAAACGGAAACGGATGGCCGCTGTATAGACGGACGGTATACCCTTCCTTTTCACTTACCACTTTGTTGATGTCATGCACCATCGTTGCAGGAAGCGGGATTGCGCCAGGCGCATCCTCATGTTTAAACGTGACAGCCATCTTATTCTTCAGCGCTTTCTTTACCACGTTCTTGGTGTAGTAGCTTCGTGTATGTCTGATCTGTCCAATCACCGCCTGCGCCGCCTCCGTACTGCTTTGGACAACCTGCTCAGTCGATACACGAATCATATACCTGTTCACAACAAGACTCGTGAGTAGTCCTACCACGAGGATGGGAATTAGCACTTTCCATTTCAGATTCATGCGCGACATTTCTATCTCCCTCCTTGCACTAAAACGGCAGCGTAGCCATGAGATACATCCAATCCTGATCGCCGGCGAAGCTATTGCCGCCGGCGCCCAGGTTATTCTTTTCAATGAATTCACCCGCGAAGAAGTGGCCATACCCGATGCCCAGCTTCACAATGTCTTTGATCGTCGTGAACGCCGTGATATCGAGTTCTTGCCCTAACGACGCCGCTTGGTTCCCTGGCATGGCCGTTAACATGGTGGCCCCGTTAAAGCGGTACCAGTTGTCTCCCGTGTCGGCGAGACGAAAGATATGGTAATCCAGGCTAATGCCCGTCGTCGGGGTGGGGCGGGCTTTCATGCTAAAGCGGATGTCTTGAATATTGCGCCAGCCCACGAGATCCATGATGCCGTAGTGCCCGTGGTTCGTTGGATAGAGGTTCTCAAAGGTATTGAAGTCCCCCTGGTTATCCCCGGTATTGTTGTCCCCATCGCCCGAGGCCCAGTCATACCCCACCCCAAGCCGGGGCCGCCACGGCTTCTCCTGGAAGGTATAACCCGCATCGAGGGCTAAGGCCCCGGCGGTAATGTCCAGGTCACGCGCGGTGGAGCCGCCGGTCCCACTGGCAATGGACCCGGTTTGGTAGTCAAACTCAGCGGTATAGTCGAGAGCGCGGGACAGTGCGGTGCCATCAATCCGTAGTCCTAAGGTATGGCGGTGTTGATTGGTCGCGGCGGGGGCTAAGACGGAGCCGCCGACGCCATTATCGACTAAGAGAATCCAGTAGGGCTCAATGGAGACATTGGGGACGGCTTTGATGGTGCCATAGGCAATATACAGATCTTGGTCATTGGCCCCTTTCCGCACGGCCGCCGGGGACCCGGGAAAGTTGACGACATCCGAGAAGGCGACATCGGTGACATCGTTCTCTTTGGTCCGGACCCAAATGACATCCAAATCAGCGACATCGCGTTCATAGGTGGCCCGGGCGCCATCGAAGGACCGGCCGACGTTGGTCCAGCCCACGTTGCCCAACACCCGATGGTCCCCGAAGTAGATTTCTTGCCGACCTAACCGGAGCTGTAAGCCATCCACAAACAAGTCTTGGATTTGCATATAGCCTTGATGGACATCGGTGTTTTGGCTATTCCCGAGGGTGCCGGCTTCGGCCCCGAATAACCGGGAGTCCTGAAATTGCACGAAGAACTTCACGTCGGTGGTGGGGGTATAGCCAAGGTTTAAGCGTAAGCGTTGCCCGAGATACGACGAGTTGTTCTGGTCGACCCCGCTCCCGTTGGGATTGCTAAAGCTCGCATTGCTCCGTACTTCATACCGGTCCCGCAGCTCCCCACTGATGTCTAACTGCTCGACGTTGAAGCCGACGGCGGGAGATGCGCACAGGACGCCCGCAAACACGAGCAATGCACTGCGACACATGAGGAGTTGTAGCGAAGAAACTCGACTGGATATTTGAAACATATGTATTCCCCCTTCCATGGGTGCTGCTGGTGTGTGCAGCAGTGAAAAATAGCTTGTTCGTTTTGATCCCCGATGCATTTCCGACAGGCCAGGTACGTATTCGATGAATCTAACTGCAAATAGGATGCCAAGAAACGAGTGAGACTCACGAATCCCACATGTGAAGGGGGGGATGTTCAGAAACTCGCAATAAAACTAGGGGAATTCCTGTGCCAGGGGGCGATATGGAGATTTGCTCTCTCTAATTCGAGAAGAGAAGAGCTCGAAACGCCCTGATCACAAATACCAACATGGACGAAAGTGCCTAGCAGGCAGTCACGGAGATGAAATTAAATGCTCCCGTTCCGTCAAAATTATGACAGAAACTTCTCCATTGAACAGTAGATTGACACCACAATTGTGCTGGCCGATATCCATCAACAGGTTGATCCCCGACCCTGAGGAACGAGTGGGTGCGAGAAGCAGCGTTATCGGTAGGCATAGAAGATGCCAACTGCAAGGACATAGGTTCATGGATGTGACAGGAGAAAATGGCACAGCGACCCCTGACGCACCAGTGATTCGCTAGTCTTGCCAGTGATCATGCATTCTGACGACCGAAC
>JAJDBL010000041.1 GCA_029261375.1 Nitrospirales bacterium | reverse complement strand
CACAAGTAGAGTATGAGGGTGTGCAGACGTAGGTAGGTCTTTACGGGCTTAGGGGAAACACGATGTATGCCTCTCCGTGGCGGTCGAATACGCTCGGCACTCGTCCGTCATGGCTCATTTGTCCCATCTGATGCCGCTGTCGTCATTCTACGTTTGTCGCGAAAATGGAAGTAGACGAGGAAACCCACAACCAACGCAATCCAGATAAAGGTGGGACAGCCATATTCGGCGCCGGAAAATACAATCAGGTCGTCGAATCGTCCAATGAGCAAGGACATACGCGACATGACGGTATAGCCGAAGGCGGCTCCGAACGCGACCATGAGGAATACGATTCCGGTTCGTGCGACAGCCTTGCCGACGCCACGATGCTCGACGGAGAAAAAGAAGTAGAACAACACCGAGACCACCCCAATGAGGGTAATCAGATTATTCACGTCACTTTTGGGATCGAGAACATTCATTGAAAAGGTCAACCCTGAGGCCGTCATCGACACCAACGGTTTGATCGTGTCTTCCAATTGGCTAAGGACATTGGACGATATCAGACGCGGAATGATGGTTCCGGATCCAAATCCCACGACAAACGCGAAACTGATTCTCGAAAGCCAGGCGATTTTCGGAAAAAACCGCGCGGCAATCCTCAAACCCAGCAGTGCCGGAATCAGTAGGTGCCCTTCGCCCTCTTGTGTAATGGGTATCCACAATAATTTTACGCCAACGGCATAGATTGTGATGACGATGCTGTAGCCAACAGAAATTCCAACATAGACATGTTCCCCAAGTTTGAAGAGGGGGTTGTCCTTGTACAAGAACGTATAGATAAAGAGGGTCAGGCCTGTCGCAACCCAGGCACCAATCAACACCTCCATTGGAATTCCGTTAGACAGCACGAATCAGACTCGCTTCCGGCGTCGTGAGATTAAGTAAAAGACGTTGCAGAGAATCACGAGCACGATGATCACAAAGTGGGTAGCTGATTGTGCATCCATCCCCGCCATGGCTTTTCCAGAGCGATCAAGCAGCATTTCGTATTCCGCCGCTCCCCGAAGGCCCCCAATGAGACCGTTAATCTGTCCACCGCGAAGGCGAGGATATAGGCCGGGGGCCATGACCGCAGTGCTCCCGCCACCGAGTTCGAACTGATACTTATCCTTGCCGTAGATATACCATTCATCGATACCAGGAAACCCAGCGGCGAGACTCACGGCGTAATCCACGTCACGTAACGTCTTCATCTGTTGCATGACGGGAAGGTCAGCCATAGGTGTTCCATAATGATCCTGCGGGAAGGTCCCGATGAGATCTTGCCCCATGCTCAGAATGACCGCCGAAGCCCCGGGGCGCCACCCAAGAAATACATAGTCCTTTCCGTTCTGCTTTCCCATTTCTTCCGCGACCGTTGCCATCACTTCTTCGGCCATACCAGTTCCAGTCACAATCAACGTCATGCCTATCACCTTCAGATTCTTCTTGAACGCATGGCGAAGGAGAGAGACAGCTTGGGGGTACACCTCAGGTTTCGATGCGGGGTCAAAATCCATCGAAAGAAGAAATACGGATCCCTCGGGAAGAGATTCCATATAGTCATAGACGCTCTTTACTTCTCGCGAAATGACGATTGGAAGATTGATGGGGTTGAGTAAGGGAATCAGAACAGCGAGCGCAATCAGCACAAAAATAAACCGTCGATCGATGTGTAACATCCTGGAGACGAAGGAACGATCCGGTTGGTTCATTCCTTGCCTCCACCAAGATATGTCCGCTCAATCCCAAAGATGATCTTGATTGAAAGAGCAACCACACCCAGACTAATCCCAATGAGTATCGCTCGTCGCACTGACGAGTTGATGACGTTGAGCATCCACTGTGCGATGTCTCCAGAAAATGCCCAGAGGTATTCCCCCAGAGGAACCCTGCCCCACATCATCAGAATCGCTGAAACCAAGAGGAGCGCAGCTTCTTTTGTTCGTGCTCGAAAGGCTCGATACGCGGCGGAGGCCACAAAAAATGCGAGGAGCGAAAACATCGTCCCTTGCAGCGGAACCATGGCATACGAGTACGCCCATCCGTAGCCGGTCAACGTCCGGTCTGAATCCACGTTTTCTCCGCCTGCCCAAATCCCTGCAACGACCATGGCAAACATGGCCACAAAGAGCACGGCACTGTATCCCCAGCCCTCGACATTCCTCTGAATACGATGCATGTGCAGCTGGATGAGGCTCACCAATCCTAAAATCAGCGCGAAACCGCCGATGATGATCATCCAGTTTGATGCCTCAGTGAGCAGGAGTTCGGAGTTGGGATGGGGAACGTAGTATTGCAGAGCGAACACGACGCCCATGCAAAAGGTAACTACGAGTGGAAGTTGTCGTTTGAGAAAAACCATGGGGAGCGATCAGCGTTCCAGACAGCCCTGCGCTATCGTGTTTTACGTTGCTCTTGGTAGAGGGAATAAGGCTGGAGTTTCTTTGCTTTCCCTGGACGATTATTTTCCGCCCATAGCCCGGTGGCTGGGGGCAAGTTGCACGCGCGACCAGCAAGTCCGTTCGAGTAGTTCAAGTTCTGAACACCGATGGCATAATTTTTCCCAATGGTTGACGACAAATCAGACAGGCACACTTTCAATTCATCTGGACCAAATATGTTAATGCCAAAAAGCACGTTATCGATTCCCGTTAAACCTGCGCCTGAACTCTTCCACTGTCGATTATGCATCTCTAATACATTGTTGTTCCAGGTTGGCTTCTCGTAAAAAAAATCAATGCGTTCTAATAAATTTTGATGATTCAGGCCGGTGTGGAAATCCACCGCGAGTGCGGAATTGAAGGATTGAAACTCACTGATCACCACTCCTGAATTCACAAAACCGAAACTAAAGTTATGGCGTCCATTGTAGGCTCGAGATCGCGTGATCAAAATATCGTTTGCGGAAGAGGGATGAAACAGGTAGCCGTTGCCCCCACCGCCGATATTGAGAGGATTTCTCATGACAACATCTTCGATCGTGATGAACCGTGAAGACTGAACACGAATGCCATTGCTGAGCAGATTAAGATCATCGTTATCATTGCCAGAATGTGCAAAGCTTCTCACATTGCGAACCCAGCCTCCGATGACATTCCCAAAATATATTGCCGTTGCTTTATGGGTACGCGAATCTTTTCCGTGAGAATTCACGTCTCGATACCTCGCGTTGCCTTTTGGCATCACGTAACCAACGCTGAGGTCCTCAATACCAATTTCTCTCCCCACTTCTGATTCAGGAAGATGCATGACGTAGGATTTATCTCTCACCTTTAACGCATGCCTCACGGGGGCGTCGATGGTGAGGGTTCCACGTTCTCTATCGATTGCCACAACTTTTCGTATATATCTGATAGAGAAACGCTCGCCGCGCCAAATAGCTTGAGATGCGCCATCGTGCGCTTTGTAGCTGAGATTTCCCTGATGATAGGCTTTCACAAAATCCGGGGTCACTGTGTTTTTTACCACCACGAATTCGTTCACCTTAAATTCACCAACATCTTGGGTAGAAATGACGGTTTCCCCTACTTGAATATCCCGCAGTAAGGGGTAGTATTTTCCATCGATTGGTCGTTTGAACCAATTCGCACTTCGTGGGTTTCGATCTCGAGCATATGATCTGAACGCGGCCAAGATCACCTTTTTCCTATTTTCCTTTTTCGTCATAACAATTTTGGTATTCCCCGGTCCTTCACCTCGTAGGACCACTCTCGAAGGAATATAGATTTCATCAGAAACTGGATAGACGCCTTTCGTAAGGAGAACGGCCTTGGTATCCATCCCTGGTTTCAGCCCGACTTCGTTAAGCGCATGTTGAATATGCGCCGTGTTGTCCCCAGGGAGTGGAGAAAGGGACGTTGCAACGAGGATTGAAGATCGAGGAGGAAGACCCGTTTTCCCTTCGCCATAACCAACATTAGAAAAATCAGGCAGACGGAAGCTCGTACCATTTATCACGTGAGTCTGATGCGCAAACGCACCACCGTTTTCCGGAAATAATTTACTTTGCCACGCACACCCCCCACACGTCGCCAACAGCAACAATGTGATGAGAACCCTCGGGTTCATCTGATAATTGTATGGATTCACGATGCTCCGGTGGCGTTGGTCAATGTGCGGAGCTTACCGGGAGGCACCTGGTGGAGCCCGACGAAGGAGCGAGAACGCCGCTGCCGGTCTTTTTGCACGCCTCATCACTTAAAGTCATAGAACACCTGAGCGGCGGCTACAAACATGTCCGTGTGAAATATTTCTCCTACCGTGAGAAGGGACGCGCCGAGAACAAGTGCTCCGAGCAGTACGGCCTTTCCTAGATCCTGAGCACGTAGTGTGCCCACTAATACGGGCTCGCGTGAGAGATACGCACTCGCGGCATAAAGTTCCTCACCCATCAATGTGTAATCGCAGGCGATCACAAAAAACGGTAACTGGTGGTCCGCATCAGTGCCGGCGATCTGGATGGCTCCAGCTTCGTGGCCAGTCTCGGCCAACAGCAATGATTCCGCGTAGTAATAGCCCAAAAGAAAGATTGCTGCTGGGCGTTCTCTGAGCATGATGCCCTGTACTGCCGCGGTGTAGCTGAATTGATCGTCGGTAATAAAGAAGTTGCTTTCCGGATTGTACGCATCCGGGTGACCCATCTGCGTATAGGCTTCTTTCGTGATTTCCTGACAAATTGCTAACACGATCGGATCGCGATGCGGCACGATCAGCCCGGTCTCATAGGTCGATACCTTCTTGGCTACCTCGCTGAGTACCACCGTTGCCGCAATCGTCGAGGGATTATCCATTGATCCTGAACCGGTCAGATACAAAATAGGCTTTCCCATTTCCGTCGCCCGCCCAATGGCCTCTTCCACCGCATC
>JAJDBL010000040.1 GCA_029261375.1 Nitrospirales bacterium | reverse complement strand
AGCGAATGCCATTCCTTTGCATATTTGTGTGTGCTTGAGTTTGTCTTCATCTCGCTGCATGTGATGCCTCCGTCTCCCTTCCCCAAGGTTAGTGTGAAACGCCTATTGATGCTGCATGCGCTTCCCGCATGCTTGCCTCCAAATGGTCATCGCACAGAACGCGCGTGCTTCAATAGCTGCTATGCACTCGGCGTCCGCCGCCGCGCATATCCGATTAGTCCTAGCACGCCGGTCCCAAACAGCAGCATCGTGGAGGGTTCGGGGATGGGGGCGTTGACAACTTGGACGGTGAGTTCTGCGATACGAAAACCGTTGGTGTTGCCTCTGAATTCGAAAATGGAACCGGTTGGCGTGGAATTGAACGCATGGAACTCTAGATTGAATCCTCCGTTGTTCCATGCAATGTTCTCGGCAAAAATGTTATCGACGTAGAGATCGAGGCTCCCGGATGCCGGACCTGGCCCTACCTCCAAGAGGAGCGTGCTGAGTCCGAGCACAGTCGCTGGAGTGAAATCAAACTCGAGGGCTTCGTCAAAGCCAACACGAGAAAGGCCTCCATTATCGACGACCCCAAGTCCACCAGGCGCACTTCGGTGAATATTAGCGCTTAGGCCTGGGGGGCCGGAGTCCTTGCCGGTGATCGTAACCGAAAGACCACCTGATGAAACATTTATCGAGGGACCGATGTCTCCGATGCCGAGGCCGAACGGGTTTCCTGCTGGGCCTGTGCCGCCGGTAAAGTCATAGGTGATGGCCTGTGCCATCCCCGCGACGCCGAAGACGCCGACGAGTATCGTGAGGGTACAAAGCGTTCTCTTGATCATTTTCATTGCTATTCTCATCATGAGGCGTATCCCTCTGATGTGGACATAAGTGTTGCAAGGTTTCAGTAATAATAAAACTCATGCAAACTATATGCCACGATGCGTGACGAAAATCACGAATATATATAACTAATTGATTATATGTGACTTTCACTGTTATTTAGATTGACAACTTTCGTATGGAAGCCAAACTGCCGGTCACGAAAGTGTAAAGGAAACTTTACACTTTGAATCATTTTTTGCACTAAACAGCATAAAATGTCAATGTAATCAAAGCCTTACGTCATTTCACGAAAGTGTAAAGAAATGTTTACACTTTTGGGAATGGTCATGCATAAATACGCGTATTCAATAATATAATCAATGGCTTACATTCGTTCACGAAAGTGTAAGGAATTATGACAGTCCGGTAAATACCCCTATTTTTCGTCTACGTGGTTCTCCCAATAGCCATAGACTTGGCAATGGGGACGAAAAGAAAGACGTTTTTGTAGGGTTTTTGCTGCTCGCGAGGCGGGGTGTTTTAACGCGTTGCTTTCGCCTTGGTGTTCAAGTGAGGGAACGAACTAGCGCATCCCAAAACGATGGGAGCACGTCGTAGGGATTGGGCATGAGATCGTCGGTCACGTACAACATGCCGGCTTTGCGTTTTCTTGCGAGCGCAACAAGTTTTGGATCCCATGTGTCGCTGCTGTGGATCAGATGTGCGAAGCGGCCTGCGGGGAAGTCATTGACCCATGTGGGAGGCGTGTAGTTGTTGATGTACTCGTCCCTGGTATTTTCGAACGTGATCAACATATCAAACACTGCTGCATAGTCCGTTACGGTAAACACAGTCTGCCCGGTCGGATTTTTTGTGAACGTTGTTCCGGGCCCGCCGATGATTTTCGCGTTCGGGGCTCTCTCTCTTACCACATCCCTCACTGTTTGGTGATATCCGACATGCGCCAGGTCGTTTGACATTTCATCAGCGTAGATTCCGTCTACTAATCCAGGATAGAGCGAGTCAAAATATCTGCTCACATCGGTCGTGACCTCGTTCAGGTCGCGCTTTCCAAACGTCGTTGCGACATACCCATAAATCGTCGCGCCTGCCTTGTGGAGGCTCTGCAGGGGGCCTGTTCCTGAGGCGTTCGCGTAGTTCGGCTCAATTGCCGTTCCGGGACCGCTCGCTGGATTGAATATGACGTGGAGTCTTCCGGCGAATGAGGAATCGTTTGCGGTACGAATGAGACTCGCCCACATATGTGGACCATCCGGGCTACAGGGGTTGGCGTATGCGGGGACCAGCAGACAAACGGGGTCTGTGGTGGCACGTGTGAACAGACCGAAGATGGACATCACTTAGCCACGAGCTCTATGTCGAGTCTGCCTCATCGTTGGCGGCTGCACGGAGCGCCTTCTCAAACGCTTTGAAAAGTAATCGAGCGCTGGTAACTTCCAGCTCACCACTCTCAATCAGCTTATACAGCTCAAGACCAAAGGCTTGAAGGGTCGCATGGGCTTCAGAGGTGAGGCCTTCAGGGTCGTGTGAACTGAAAACAGCATCTTCCGTCTTGAGGGTCTCTCTCATCTTGTTCCAGAGCTTCTGGTGTAAGTGTTGATTCTGTTCGATCAGCGATGAGAAGTCGTACTTGCTCATCCGTACCACCTCGGTGTCCAGGGATGCCGTGATGGTCGCTGATCGCCGCGAGTGGGTGTCGTTGAGTAACGCAAACTCTCCAAAATATTGCCCTTCGATGATACTTTTCACCACAAGGTCTGGTGCACCTGATGCAGTCTGGACCGTAGCATGAACCGCGCCCTTCTTCACGAGATAGAACGCATCGCCAACATCGCCTTGTCGGAAGATGATGTCTCCTTTCGCGTATCGACACGGGGTGCCTTTCGTCGCGAGAGCCACGAGCAGGTTTCGATTTAGACTGAGCACCATGTTGAGACCCAGATCTCTAATCTTCGACGTGTCATCCATCGCCTCGTTGATATCGGCCCAGGAATCCTGCCGGGAGATTGCTGGGGAGTGAACCATGTTTTTTAGCAGGGCAATCAGGTTCATCGATGTGACTTTCGATACATGAGCCTGTTTCTTGGTCGGAATTGAAGAATCAGTGGTTGTGGCTAGCAGGGCGTTCCAATCCGTAGCGCTTTATCTTCACGCGTAGGGTGCTCGGAGGAATGGATAATTGATTTGCGGCACCGTGCGGTCCGTCAATCACACCTTTGCAGTCACGCAGTGCGGTCGCAATGAGCGTTTGTTCCATGGAAGGTAATGTTCCAGGTTTGTACCGCGTCTGGCAAAGAGGTGTCATCGCGGGTAGGGCCGATCCGAGTGAGAGCGTTGGCCCCGAACACAGAAGCACCGCTCGGCCAATCACATTCGACAGCTCTCGAATGTTCCCTGGCCATTGGTAGGTGACGAGACGTGCCATTTCGGTCTGCGGGATTTCAGTGATCTCGCTCCCGGAGTGCTTCACGTGTTGTTCAAGGAAGGTGTATGCCAGTGCAGGCACATCTTCCGGTCGAGATCGCAGGGGAGGAACGTGGATGGGAAACGCACTGAGCCGATGATAGAGATCTTTTCGAAAGGTTCCGTTTCCAACCGAAGCCTCGATGTCACGGTTTGTTGCAGTGATAATGCGTACATCAAAATGTTGTGGCGCCCCGCGCTCTCCAGCAGTTGGCTCATTGTGTTCAAGAACACGAAGGAGCAAGGTTTGGTGCTTCATGGGGAGGTCGCCGATTTCGTCAAGAAATAATGTACCGTGGTGGGCAAGTTAAAATCGGCCAGGCTTGTCCGGTCTCCCACACGCGAGATCTTCACGTTCGTATCCAAAGAGTTCATGATCCATGAGGGTCGAGGAGATGGCCGCACAATTGACCTTGATGAGTGGGCGATCTCGACGGTGACTTTGGGCATGAATGGCTCGCGCGATGAGTTCTTTTCCGACCCCTGTCTCCCCGGTGACGAGCACGGGCGCCTGTGTCTTGGCAATGCTCGCAACGCGTGTCAAGACTTCGCGGAAGAGCGGGCTCTCGGATACCATCTCGCTGGTGTTGTGTTGGGTGTTAATTTCTGCCTGCAAATAGCTGTTTTCAGCACTCAGGCGTGCTTTGAGTTGCTCCACCGTCGTCAGTGCATCATGCAGTTCCTGCTCGCGTATCTTACGCTCGGTGATATCCCTGACGACAGCGAGAATCAGCTGCCGACCGTCGAGATCGAGGGTCGAAAATGCGATATCAACGGGAATATTCTTTCCAGCTTTCGTTGTGCAATGGAGATCGTCTGTTCGATGGACGCCGTCCGCGATGACCCTTTGACAGGCTTCCGTGAACTGAGGCATCTCTTTTGGATGAATCTGACTTATTGGAGTTTCAAAGAGCTCTGTTCTGGAATATCCAAGCAGCGTAAGCGCTCGCGTGTTGGCATCGATGATGTGATCGGCTGAGGGATCGATGACGAAGATCGCGTCGTACGCAGTGTCATAGATTTGCTGAAGCAATAGCTTTGTATCGTGGTCAGCAGCGGACATTCGCGTGTCGTTTCAAGCAGGGTCGACGGTCAAGATCCGAACGTCAAATGTGAGGTCTTTTCCGGCGAGAGGATGATTAATATCCACGGTGACCGAGGTGTCCGTCACCTCCGTGACTTGGACTGGTTGGCCGCCCGGCCCAGCAAGTTGTGATCCGACTTGAACGTCAGGAGGCATGTTGGCTTTGTCGACCGTCACAAGTCGTTCGGGGTCATGAAGACCGTAGGCTTCTGTCGCCTCGACGAAAAGGACTGCGGTATCCCCAGCCTTCATCCCGATCAGTTGTCGCTCAAGGCCGGGTATGAGCTGCCCCTCGCCGTGGGTAAACGGCAAAGGCTCTTTGTCGACGTTCGAGTCGACCTCGGTACCGTCACGGAGCGTCAGGGTGTACTCAAGGTTGACCTTCATTCCCTTGGCAATGGTCAGCACTTCCTCTTGTTTGGATGTACATGCGGCGAGCGAAAGAACTATCATTGTCAATGTGATTGCAATGATGACGCGGAGACGGTGGAACATTCAGAAGCTCCTTTCTGTTCACGACTGAGTCAAGGTCGCATCACCGATGCGTGGGAGTCAGGAATGTATACGTCCTTTTTCTTCCAACCTGGCGTGCTTTTAGTGATTTGGGGATCGTAGCATACCGATGTAGAGGGTGGTAGGCGCGTGTGATGAAAATCATTGAACCCACATCTTGGCCGTCGACGTGCCAGGAGGCCAAGGTGATACAGGAGACGATGTCTGGTCGTGTCCTGAAGCAAGACCACGTGGATCCCGTTCGAACTGTCGCTGGCGTCGACGTCGGATTTGAGGAGAGAAATACCATCACGCGGGCTGCCGTCGTGGTCTTACACTTTCCTAGCCTTGTCGTACTGGAAGAGTCCGTCGCGCGGCGTCCCACATCATTCCCGTATGTGCCAGGCTTTCTCTCGTTTCGCGAATTGCCAGCAGTGCTCGACGCACTGCAACAGTTGGTGGTGAAACCTGATCTCTTCCTCTGTGATGGACAAGGTATCGCGCATCCCCGTCGGTTTGGTATTGCCTCGCACCTGGGAGTGCTGACCAACGTGCCGTCGGTGGGCGTGGCAAAGTCAATTCTTGTTGGGAAACATGGCGAGGTCCCGGACAAACGTGGGGCATGGCAGCCGCTCTGGCATCGAGAGGAGATTGTTGGCGCAGCGTTGTGCACCCGCGTCAAGACTCGACCGGTCTACATCTCGATCGGACATCGTATTACGTTAGAAACGGCGATTGAGTACGTGATGCGCTGTACGACGAAATACCGACTTCCCGAAACGACGCGACATGCCGATAAGCTTGCATCGAATAGATGATGTACCCTCCCCCTTGACGGGGGAGAGTTAGGGTGGGGTTGAGAGCATGAATACGTTTGATCGATTGTATTATGCTTGATCAATTGTTCGTCTATCACCCCGAGCCGTGGCGGGAGCAAGATTGGGCCAGAATCAGTGGTCTTCCGCTGGAAGATATCTGGTTCCAAGCGAATGATGGGACGCCTCTCTTCGGATGGTTTATTCACGCTGGCCCGCGCACTCCAGTATTACTCTGGTGTCACGGCAACGCTGGAAATATTACGCATCGCTTGGGAAATCTCGCACAACTGTTTCGCCTTGGGCTGTCGGTATTTCTGTTTGATTATCGGGGGTTTGGTCAAAGTCAGGGGACGCCATCAGAGACGGGGCTCTATCAGGATGGATTGGCCGCGTATGCTCATCTTGTGACAGCGCGCAAGGTGTCACCTACACGTCTCGTAGTGTTCGGGAGGTCGCTGGGATCGACGGTCGCCGGTCACCTGGCTGCTCAGCACGAGGCAGCCGGCCTCATTCTTGAATCGTCGTTTCCCTCAATTGAGCATATGGCGAGAACACATTACTTCGGGCTACCCGCGCATTGGTTGATTCGCGCAAAGTTTGATCTTGCAATGAGTGTGAGACGGGTGAAGATCCCTGTACTAGTGATCCACGGGGATAGGGATCGTGTTGTCCCCATCCGACTAGGACGCGAGGTCTACGAGAACGCAAGTGCTCCGAAGGACTTCTATCCTATTCCAGGTGCCGGGCACAACGATGTGACGACTGTGGGCGGGCGCGCGTACTTTCAGCGAATCATGAAGTTCATAGCATTGGTGACGGGATGATTGACTCCCATTCGTCCTTTACCTCCCCGCTCGCGGGGGCGGTTTAAGGTGGGGGGAAGATAGACGCCCCATCCCACCCTTCCGCCGTCAAAGGGGAAGGGGTTTTAGTGAGGACCATCACGCTAACGCCGCGAGAAGGCGCTCCTTGATTTCATCAATGGTTCCAATTCCTGATATTTTTGCGCAGCGTGGAGCGTTTGCTCCACCCTCTGCAGCCCAGTCGTTGTAGAATCCTACCAATGGCTTCGTTTGAGCGTGGTAAGTATCTAGCCGCTTTTTGATGGTCGCTTCCTTATCGTCGTCGCGTTGAACTAAGTCTTCGCCCGTGATGTCGTCCTTCCCCTCGACTTTGGGAGGGTTGAACGTAATGTGGTATGTGCGACCTGAACTGAGATGGGCTCGACGTCCGCTGAGGCGACCCACGACTTCCGCGTCGGGTACGTCGACTTCAACCACGGCATCGATGTTCACATTGGCGGTTCGCAACGCTTCAGCTTGCGGGATGGTCCGCGGGAAGCCATCAAGCAAAAATCCCTTGGCACAGTCGGGTTGCTGAATGCGATCGTTTACCAATTGAATGATGAGATCATCGGAGACTAAGGCTCCAGATTTGAGGACTTCATCAACTTGCTTGCCTAACGGCGTCCCTGCTTTGATTGCGGCGCGGAGCATATCGCCGGTGGATATTTGTGGGATGCCGAAATGTTCGGTCAGGAACGTTGCTTGTGTTCCTTTGCCAGCGCCGGGTGCTCCTAACAAGATAAGTCGCATGAGAGTCTCCTTAAGCGTGAATGAGGTGGATGCGGACTCAGGTGTTTAGGCTGAAGACTGAGGGTGAAAGCAGGTAAAACTTCTCACCACGCAATGAGCCATGTGTGTGCTCTCTGATCGTGATTCGGCAAGATCTGGTCTGTTCTCTTTTCCTTCAGCCGGTGCTTCTAGGCCAGAGCGTGGCACCATTGGATATGGCGTGTCGCAGCACAATTTCGGTATTGTACACGAAAAACGCGGCGTGGTCCGTTGCATGCTTTTCGAAGATTCGGTATCATCGGCACGGTCATACCCGCCTTTCCGTGGAAGTCCCAATATCGCATCGTCTCGTCAATCGGGGGTGACTCTTCTTCTTTATGGCAACTCCAACGACATTTCCACGCATTCCGTCTTCAACGTATCGACTCCAATTTAATCGGAACTTTACGTTCGTAGATGCCACCAAACTGGTGCCCTATCTCCATGATTTAGGCATCACCGATTGCTATTGCTCCTCATACCTAAAGGCCATGCCTGGAAGTCTGCATGGGTACGACATCGTTGATCCGACATCCCTGAACCCAGAGCTCGGAACTGAGGAAGAATTCTTGGCGTTTTGCAACGCGTTGCAGGATCGCGGTATGGGGCAGATTCTCGATGTCGTTCCAAACCATATGGGTATTGGAAAAGGCGTGAACTCCTGGTGGTTGGACGTGATGGAAAATGGACAGAGTTCGCCGTACTCACACTTCTTCGACATTGACTGGTCGCCACTGCATACGGAAATAGAACACAAGGTGGTGATCCCCATACTGAGTGATCAGTATGGGAAGGTGCTAGAAAATCAAGATATCAAATTGGTGTTTCATGACGGTGCATTTTCGATCCACTACTGGGACGATGTTTTGCCGTTGACTCCAGAATCATACGTTCAGATTCTGGCCCATGGCCTTGATAAATTTGTGAAGAGCCAAGGTGCGAGAAAGTCTCATGTACAGGAACTTCAAAGTGTGATGACCGCCATCACCCATCTTCCACGCTATTCCGACACTGATGCCGATCGTGTTGCGGAGCGATATCGTGAGAAAGCAATCATTAAAGGACGACTCGAGGCGCTCACGATCGTCAGTGCGGCGGTGCGGAGGTTTATCCAAGGCAACGTCGGAATATTCAATGGAATGAAGGACAAACCGGAGAGTTTTGATCTCTTAGATGATCTGCTCGGAAAGCAGGTCTATCGTCTCACACATTGGCGTGTCGCTTCTGAAGAAATTAACTATCGCCGGTTCTTTGATATCAACGAACTTGCCGCGCTTCGCATGGAAGACCCTGAGGTATTCGAGGAAGTCCATCGACTCATTTTTACGTTGATTCGTGGTGGCGCAGTGACGGGTTTGCGTATTGACCATGTTGATGGCTTGTATGATCCAGGACATTATTTACAGCAGCTACAGGCGTGGGCGAATGCTGAGCTGGTGACAGGGGGGCAGACTCCTGGGCCGCCGTTATTCCTGATCGTTGAGAAGATTCTCGGTCGGGGAGAAACGTTGCCGGATACGTGGCCGGTCCATGGAACATCCGGATATGATTTCTTAGCCTTGCTCAATGATGTGTTTATTGATCGCTCCAACAAACGCGCGTTTAGTGAACTGTATTCCAGGTTTACGAAGCTGCAGGCGACTCCAGAAGATCTGATCTACCAGAACAAAAAATTGATTACGCATGCGTCCATGGCAGCCGAAATCAATGTTCTCGGACATCAGTTAAAGCGTTTAGCGGAGAAAGAGAGGCGGTCGCGGGACTTTACGCTCATCAGTCTGACTAACGCGATCCGAGAAATTATTGCCTGTTTCCCCGTCTATCGTACGTACATCACAGACAATGAAGATGCTGTGGTCAGTGAACGTGATCACACGTATATCCGCCTTGCCGTCGAGCGAGCCAAGCGACGAACTCCAACCCTCAGCAATTTGGTGTTCGACTTCGTGCGTGATCTTCTCTTAAAGGTCGAGAAGAGTGAATACCCCGATACGCGCAAGGAGCAGACGCAGTTCGCGATGAAGTTTCAGCAAACCACCAGCCCAGTTATGGCCAAGGGCGTCGAGGACACCACCTTCTACATATATAACCGTCTAGTGTCCATGAATGAAGTGGGCGCGGACATCGACCGCTTTGGTGTTCCCGCAGCCACGTTCCACGATCGAATGCGGGAACGACAACGGCAATGGCCACACGCACTGTCGGCGACAACAACGCATGATACCAAGCGCAGTGAGGATGTTCGAGCACGTATCAACGCATTGTCTGGACTTCCACTCGAGTGGCGAGCCTGTTTGCGACGATGGCACGCGCTCAATAAGAAAAAGAAGTGCGTAGTCCATGACCAGCTCGCACCGGATCGCAATGACGAAGCGCTTCTCTATCAGTCACTCATTGGGTTGTGGCCGTGTGAGGCAATGGATGCGTCGCAATATCACTCGTTTTACGATCGTATTCAGGCATATATGATGAAGGCGACGCGAGAGGCCAAAGTGCATACTAGTTGGGTGAATCCGAACGCGGAGTACGAGACTGCCGTTCGCAGTTTTGTCGATGGCATTCTAGACCGCACTGCCACCAATGCATTTCTAGAAGACTTTCTTCCGTTTCAGGAGAGGGTGGCACAGTATGGGATGTACAACTCGCTGTCGCAGGTTGTTTTCAAGATTGCCTCGCCTGGGGTTCCGGATTTTTATCAAGGGACTGAATTATGGGATTTCAGTCTGGTTGATCCGGATAATCGACGACGGGTGGATTTCAAGGCCCGTACACGTCTGTTACGTGATATGCGAAGGAACGTGAAACAGACCGATGACGATCGTGTGGCATTGACTCGAGATTTAATCAGCACACGGCATGATGGCCGGATCAAGATGTATGTGACCATGATGG
>JAJDBL010000039.1 GCA_029261375.1 Nitrospirales bacterium | reverse complement strand
CATCGCGCTCTCCGGTCAGCAGGGTATGGAGCGCATGATGGAAGTCGTCATTCCACTGCGCATCAAGACCATACCCACATCGACTCACGGGCGAGATGATTCGACTATCATTCAAGTCACTTTCAGCACTGAGGGTCACCGGTCGCCCAAGCTGCGTGCCGGCATTGTGAACGGCTTCGCCCATTTCGTGAAGGATGTGCTGCGCACCAAAATCGTAGATAGCATGAACGGCATCAAGGCGGAGAGCATCAAGGTGAAACTCGTGAATCCAATAGAGCGCGTTGGCGGTCATAAAGGATCGCACCTCGTCACTATCGGGACCGTCGTAGTTGATGGCGTCACCCCAAGGCGTGGTGTAGCGATCCGTGAAATAGGGGCCAAAGTCTCTAAGGTAGTTTCCCTCTGGCCCCAGATGGTTATAGACCACGTCCATGATCACAGCCAAACCATGCGCGTGGCAGGCATCAACAAGGGATTTCAAGCCATTGGGTCCGCCATAATTAGCCTGAGGCGCAAACAAATTCACTCCATCATAGCCCCAATTTCTTGTCCCGGGACATTGCGCGACCGGCATCAATTCTATCGCAGTGATGCCTACCTCCTTTTTGAGATAGGAAAGACGAGGAATAATAGACTCAAACGTTCCAGGTAGGGTAAACGTTCCAACATGCAGCTCATAGATGATGAATGTTTCAAAAGGTATGCCACTCCAGCAGGTATCGGTCCATGCGAAAGCCCGCGGATCGACAACCTCTGACGGACCATGGACACCTTCCGGCTGGTATCTCGAAGCAGGATCGGGACGGCTGATGTCCTCGTCGAGAATATATGCATAACGAGTTCCAGGGGGAACATCTGGAACGATGGATTCGTAGTACCCGCAATCTTGACGCTCTAGTAAAAGAGGATCTCGATCGGATTCAATTAGATGAACCTTCACAGAGCGGGCAGACGGCGCCCACACCCGAAACCGAGTTGATAAGGGATCGATCAAACTGGCTCCAAGATCCAGAGTCCAAGGAGCGGAAGGGAGTGACGGGCTTTCGTGTGTTGACTGCACCGGCTATCTTAGTGAACGAGGCAACACTGGCGGAACCGCAAGAATCTCTTCGGTCTGACGCTGGTTACTATTCCTGAAACACGTGCTATGTGTTCCACCAGGGTGCATTGGTCTGCTGCTGATGCGAACAACCTCACATAGATTGACACCGCTCGATCACCACGAACGCTATTGGTGACATCATATCATGCCCAGCATCTGCTCCTTATCCCTTCTACACCGGGTAGTTCGTCCTATGGTTGGGAGATTTTATCATTCTAGGCTTTCCCCAGACAGCCGTAAAAGCTCATCGTTCGGATTCCGTGTTGCTCCTCTTGGAAGTAGGATTCCCGCAGCATGCAATGCAACAGACTGCGATCCGAGGAGAAAAGCGCGATTCCAGGATGCCGAAATACGATACCCAATGCTGGCTATATTAGATGTCAAGCCAACTCGAGAAACTTGAATTCGCGTTACGCTATTCCCTACCGCATCGAGAATATTGTGACCGCGTATACACCCAACGTCCAATGAGCAGCCAAGCAACTATAGGGATAGAAGGAATGCCTCTACGGCTCGTCGTTTTTTCGAGTTCAACATCATGTAGGCCTCACGAGAAGCCAGCGCCTCACCTCCATGAAAGAGAATAGCCTGGTGAACGTTTCGTGCACGTCCGTCATGCAGTTGCCTATCATGGCGATGTTTGAGTCCCCACAATGGGCGTGTCCGATATTCGGAACTATTGGCCTCACCTAACCCGACTCCATCGTCAAGTGCTGGCCCCATATCGTGGAGGAGAAAATCTGAATAGGGATGCACCTCACGGTTCTTGAGTGCGTCCACATCAAACGTGTCGTCATCGGCGGTTCGAAAACCCTCGGACGAGGTCGTAAAGGAGGTCGTATGGCAAACAGCACAGCCCATCCTCTGAAAATTTCGTTCCCCCTTTTTCACTTCCTTTGTGAGGTCCTGCCTCGGAAGGGGTGCGGAGTAGGCAATGAAACTCCGAAGGAGCCTCATGGTTTCCGTGGAAACCTCATGCGCGGTAAGGCCCAGTTGATCATGAAGATCCCCCTCGACGAAGCTACGCAACGTCGCCGCCGTGCTTTGTGTCCCAAAACGCTGTACACGCCCGTCGCTTGTCAACACTGCACGGCCACTTACACCGTCTCCGTCTATATCGTTTTCGTCTGCCAAGGCAAGAATCTGTGAGTCCGGAATTGCCTCCACGAGGCCGAGCCCAAACAACGTTGGAGCAGTGCGAAGAGAGACAACATTTGCATTATCTGGAATAGGATTGAGTGACGCCCCACGTACCGCCATCGTCTTGAGTATCGGGCCGTCTTGTTCCAGGAGAGGATCGAACCCGTTGTCATGTTGTGTTCCGAAGAAAAAGACACTGCTTGAGCGAGATCCTGCCCCGCCAGCTTCGGGACTTCGATGACAATCGGAACATCGATAGCCATTGTATCGTGGCCCAACACCGTCATCCTCATGCCATTTTTCCGTGAACAACACCAACCCTTTCTGAAACTCATCCTGTTGTTCCGACGTGAGGTTAGGCAGTGGCTGGAGCAAGCTCTCCTCTTCTTCGGCAATTCCCGATGGAATAGCGACGAACATCGTGAGAAGAAGGTTCACTCCAAAGGTGATCGTCCACACAGATAGGTTTCGTTTCAGCATCACTTCTGTCCTCCTGTTCATGACCAATTACATACGGCTCACAACGAGTTCAGAAATTCGCGCATCGCGTTTTGCTCGTTGATCGTCAATCTGAGATACGCATGTCGAGAAGCCCGAGCTTCTCCATCGTGAAAGATAATCGCTTGCCGAACATCGCTGGCTCGACCATCGTGAAGCCCATTTGATCTTCGAAATCTATAGCCCCAAAGAGGCGTCGTTCGATATTCTGCGCTGGTCGCATCACCAAGAGCGACACCATCGTCCAGTGCAGGTCCCATGTCGTGAAGGAGAAAGTCAGAAAACGGGAAGATTTCCCTGTTCTGCAGGGCTTTGACATCAATCATCTCGCCATCAGGAGTACGAAATGCTTGGCGTGAAGTCGTAAAAGATGCCGTATGACACCCCCCGCAGCCGACTTGATGAAATAGTCGTTCTCCAAACACAGCTTTATCAGTCATTTCTTTTCGAGAAATAGGGGACGAGTACGCAATGAAGTTTCGTATTAATGGAGCAAGTTCCGGCGGAGTTTCTTCGGGCGTGAGGCCAATCTCAATTGCCAGCGCTCCCGACACAAAGTCGAGGATGCTCGTTGCGAAGTTTTGCGACCCAATACGTTGCACATGACCGTCATTCGTCGTCACGGCACGGCCACTGAGGCCATCTCCGTCAATATCATCTGGATCCGCAAGCGCAAGAATCTGCTCATCCGGGATCGCTTCGACTAGACCCAGCCCGTACAACATGGGAACTTTGCGGAGGGACAAGACGTTTGCGTGAAAAGGAAGCGCTTCCGTAGGCACATTACTCACCGAACGCTCTTGAAGGATGGGGCCTCCCTCATCTAGCAACGGGTCAAACACTTCGCCCTCACGTGTTCCAAAAGTCATCACGCTCTTGTAACGCGGACCCGTCCCGAGTGTCTCTGGACTGCGGTGACAATCGGCGCAATGATTCGCATTGAACAGTGGCCCTAGTCCATCGCTCGTCCCGCGTCCTTCTGTAAACTCCAACTGCCCAGAAAAAAAATCGAGAAGCTGTTCGGTGCTGAGACCAGCAAGGGGTTGAAGAAGGTCTTTATTCCCCTCTTCTCCCGCGACTGGCAAGACAAAAAAGGCAAGAGACACAAGGCCCAGCACGAAGACTATCCGCCAATTCACAATACGTTGTTGTTTTGACATCCTATTCGCCTCCTCTACCACGTCACCTGATGGCGCTGGGAAATCAGACAACCAACACGTGCGACATCGTTCGTGGAAAAGTATAGAAGCCTTGAACAGTAAATACGTCGTGACTCATCACCCATCGCATGTGATACGAATTACCAAGGAATCCTTCAGGCCCCATACACAGGGAGCGCGGTAACCGCGCCGCTTGCTTGAATTCTCAGAACTCATGGTCAAACAGTTTTCAGATGAAGTATGATGTCCAACACGAGATCGCAGCTTGTATGAACTAGATATAGTTACAATCACTTAGATCGCTAATACCTGTTTTGTAAAGAAAGGGAATAATGTCCTACCGAACCGACGACATTCATATCCTTAAAGTTAAGGAACTGCTGCCGCCCGTGGATCTACTCGAGAGATTTCCACTGACAGAAACCGCATCTAAAACCGCCTTTGAGGCGCGGCAGGCAATTCACCGTTTACTCCAAGGAGAGGATGATCGCGTCTTAGTGATTGCCGGCCCCTGTTCAATCCATGACGACAAAGCGGCGCGGGAATACGCAACGAAGCTCGTCGCTCTACGCGAGACACTTCGTGACTCGCTAGAAATTATTATGCGAGTATACTTTGAGAAGCCTCGAACAACCGTCGGATGGAAAGGATTAATTAACGATCCCTACCTCGACAACAGCTTTCATATCAATGATGGTCTGAGAATCGCGCGAAAGCTCCTGCTCGATCTCAACGAAATGGAACTGCCGACGGCCGGCGAGTTCCTCGATATGATTACACCGCAATACGTGGGCGACTTGATGAGCTGGGGTGCAATTGGAGCTCGTACGACCGAATCACAAGTTCACCGTGAGTTGGCCTCTGGGCTTTCGTGCCCTGTGGGATTCAAAAACGGAACGGATGGAACCGTGAAAGTCGCAATCGATGCAATTGGCGCAGCCGGTGCTCCGCATCATTTCTTATCGGTGACGAAGCACGGTCAGTCAGCCATCGTGTCGACGGCCGGAAATCCTGACTGCCATATCATCTTACGGGGAGGCAAGGAGCCAAACTACGATTCAACGCATGTCAAAGCGGTCACTGAGATGCTCGGGAAAGCGAAACTCCCGCACAAACTCATGATCGACTTCAGCCACGCCAACAGTAGCAAGCAGTTCCACAAGCAACGTGACGTATGTGATGACGTGTCAGACCAAATCCGTAACGGTGAAACCGCCATCTTTGGCGTGATGGTTGAAAGCCACCTACGAGAAGGGCGACAAGACCTGGTCAATGGCAAAGCTGCAGTGTATGGCCAGAGCATCACGGATGCCTGTATGGGGTGGGAAAGCACAGAGGCACTTCTACATCAGCTCGCAGACGCAGTTACCGCTCGCCGAAAAACCGGCACATCGTCCTAATGAAGCAACGAACTCGACACCGCAACTCCAGCGACTGAGGACGTCGCACCGCACAACAACATTCAGAAACGTCGTTGCGTTATTCGTGCTCTACCGCGTTGCGCGCGGATATGAGCCAATAACGAGCGGTGGGCTTGCGCACAAATTGCTCGCACTGAGCAGATCAAGGACATTGCTGAAATCAGCGTCAGCGTGATGTCCATGCAGTTCGACGAGGAAGGTGTACTCCCAATCAAGGCGCGGCATGGGACACGGGTAAATAACCGCCAGATTGATCTTCTTCGCCGCAAAGTATCCTAACACTTCATGGAGAACACCTGGCGCATCACGTGCAACATTCAAAAGAAGGCAGGTTT
>JAJDBL010000038.1 GCA_029261375.1 Nitrospirales bacterium | reverse complement strand
TCCCGATGACTCCGTTGACATCGTCTGGTCTCAAGACGCGATATTGCACAGTGCGACCCGGCCGACGGTCTTTGAAGAGGTGGTCAGGGTCTTGACGCACGGCGGGCAGTGTATTTTTACTGATCCAATGCAAAGTGAATCGTGTCCCCCAGCGGTCCTTCAACCGATTCTCGACAGAATTCATCTTGATACGCTCGGATCTATTTCAACCTATCGGCGGATTGCCATTTCCGTGGGATTTGAGGACGTTGAAGTGGTGGACCTTTCTGAACATTTGCCGAAGCATTACGCCCGAGTCCGTGCGGAGATTGAGCCCAATTCGTCAACGCTGCTCAACACCTGTGGCGAGGAGTATTTAGAACGGATGAAAGTTGGGCTTCAGCACTGGGTTGATGCCGGCAATGCCGGCTATCTGTCCTGGGGAATTCTTTCCTGCCGCAAACCGTAAGGGGCCGCGCCGGCATCACTCATCGCATGCATACTCCCAATATGCACGCTCGTCGCTCCTTCGTTCACTCCACAATCGTCTCCGGCCAATCGGATCGGTGATCTCGTGACCGATCCTAAGCACACGACGCCAGGCAAGTGGGTTGGGCCTGTTCTTCCTCCAGTATTCTGGGGCACACTCTCACTCATTCTCAGTGTGGTGATCCTGTTGTTGCTGAACGCAACAAGGGCAGCACATGTGTTCGAACAGATTCAGAGCGGTGTGTCAGAGGCAGCCGGGTGGTTTTTTGTGCTCAGCGTCAATCTATTCCTTGGCGTGGTTCTGTATCTGTGTTTTAGCAAATATCGAATGATTCGCCTCGGCGGCCCCACGGCGACACCGGATTTCACCTATTGGGGATGGTTCACCATGCTGTTTAGTGCCGGCATGGGGATCGGCTTGGTCTTTTGGAGCGTTGCCGAGCCCATCCATCACTATGTCACTCCCCCGATGGGACAAGGCGAAACGATCGAGGCGGCAGAACTCGCCATGAGTGTCACCCTGTTGCACTGGGGTGTGCATGCGTGGGGAATCTACGCATTGGTCGGGTTGGCCCTCGCATTTTTCGCATTTAATCGTGGCCTCCCCTTGACGATTCGTTCCGTCTTTTATCCGCTCCTTGGCGACAAGATTTATGGGCCAATCGGCTATCTGATTGATACCGTCGCGGCGGTGGCGACCGTGTTTGGGCTCGCCACGTCTCTCGGATTCGGAGTCCAACAAATCAACGCGGGCCTCAACTATGTGTTCGGTCTTCCTGAATCGGTTGGAATCCAAGTCGTGCTCATTGCAGGAATTACCTGCATCACGCTGGTGTCCGTTGTGCTCGGCCTGGACAAAGGAATCAGAAGGCTGAGTGAATTGAATATGGGACTGGCCGGCATCCTTCTGCTCTTCGTTATTGTCGCTGGGCCCACACTGTTCTTTTTCGATTCGCTTGTTCAGAATGCCGGCTCGTATTTGTATCACTTGCCGCAGTTAAGCCTATGGACCGAGGCCTATCAACCGACCAACTGGCAAAATGATTGGACCATTTTTTACTGGGCGTGGTGGATTGCCTGGTCACCCTTCGTCGGAATGTTTATTGCCCGTATTTCTCGTGGACGAACCATTCAGGAGTTTGTGCTTGGAGTGGTTGCGGTCCCGTTTGTGATGACGCTCATTTGGCTCACAGCCTTTGGAAATTCCGCCTTGTATGAGGAACTGTTCGGTGGTGGTGGCATAGCCACCGTGATTACCGAAAACGCTGCGTTCGGACTATTCGCCCTTTTGGGGACGTATCCAATGTCCGAAGTGAGTGCTGCGCTAGGCATTATCCTTGTCGCGGTATTTTTTGTGACCTCGGCAGATTCTGGGGCGTACGTTGTGGGAATCATCACGGCTGGAGGACAGGCGACCCCATCCGTCGGGCTTCGGATGCTATGGGCCGTATTGGGAAGCGTTGTGGCGGCGGGATGTCTCATCGGCGGTGGACTTGTCGCGTTACGCACGGCCTCAATTATCAGCGGCCTCCCATTCGCCATTGTGCTCACACTGTTATGCGTCAGTCTCCTGAGAGGGTTACGTGACGAGCTGAGAAGAAGCGACTCGGGGCCATAACACGAAACGACGCGGTCCTTCCAGACCGGCACGCTCCACACCGTCCATAACCCGGATGCGATTCGCCGCGCCAGGTTCTTCCTCTGGGAACAGATGAAACTGATCGTCGAACCTACCGGGGCGCTCGCGGCAGCGGCGTTGCTGGAAGGTGTCATCTCAGCACCCGGCACTCGTAAAGGCGTAATCATCAGCGGCGGCAATGTCGACCTGCGTGATGCTTTGACGCTATTCGAATCGTCGCGCTGAACGCGCACGCTGTGGAGTATGGGATCGGGACATTCTATGCCCCCTTTTGAAAAATGGCGGCGTACGGGGACTTCCTATTCGATTCCCTCTGACGGTCCTGCGGCGGATCAGAAGCTAGATGATTTACTCCTCCCTTCCCCAGGGAGCAAAAGAAGAGAGGAGCAATCATCCTCAAAGGGTTCTTCGAATCATTTACTTCCCAAAGACACGATCGAAGAACCCCTCAGACTCATCTTCATCTTTGTCATCAGCACTCGTTTCCAAGTGGTATTTCCGTTTGTTCTTTCCGACCTTATGTACCACGCCTTGGAGTGCCCTAAACTTGCCATCCTCCTCGACAACCAGAAAATCAAGATCATAGTATTGTCCGTTACGATCCGAGAAATCCGCACAACTGACGTAATAGTCCGACTTTTTAACGATCCCTTCGTGCAGACCATCGAGGTTCAGCTTGAGCAGGTTGTCAGCCACGGCATCATAGAGAATATACTTCCCGTCAACAGAGTTTTGTTTAATATGCTCGCTCATCGCGGCTTGGATGTCTTCTCGCACTTTCCCTTTGATGCTGGGGTCATCGGCAGCAAATGCGTTGGTGGTGAAAGCCATCGCCATCAACATAAACAATAGTCGTTTCATCGTATCCTTTCCCTCCGATTCATCGTGTATGGGCTCCTAACTGGCGAAGAGCACACTGCCCTTCGCATTGTCATCACACCGGACCGAACATCATCTCTTCTGCTGAGTACGCCGACCCAAGCATCGCGATGATCGAGGCAGACAATATCAGTCGTCGATGAGAAGATGATGAGTGGACGGTTAAAAGTCGCTAATACATGGCTAGTGCAGGCCGAATGAACAGCGAAGACCACAACCAGGAGAGGCTCATGGCCTAGCCCTACGTCCAAAGGACATGACACACTGGGTGCCTGAACACTCACTATGGATGCACGCGAAGTCTACTTCGGGATTGTTCGCGATATACCCATAAGCGCACTGAGAACGAGCATCGTATGATAAAGCTCCGCGCCAATGGCTTTTACCTGATCAACGTGTCCATATTTGGATCGCGATAACCACCGTTCAGTCAAACGATCGACGATGCACGCCCTAAAAGACTTTCTGAAACTCGAATCGGCGAGCGGCATTCTTCTCATGGTTGCCGCGGTGCTCGCGATGCTGCTCGTCAACTCTCCGCTGAAGTTCCTCTACGACATCTTTATTGAGATGCCCGTCGAGGTGCGTATCGGCAGGGTACACATCGCAAAACCGCTCCTGCTCTGGATCAACGATGGCCTGATGGCCGTGTTCTTTTTTCTCGTCGGACTTGAGGTCAAACGGGAAATTCTTGAGGGCGAACTCTCCGACACTCGCACCGTCATTCTTCCGGCATGTGGGGCGCTAGGAGGAATGGCGGTTCCCGCAGGGATCTACGTGTGGATGAACTGGAGCGATACGATCGCACTGCAAGGGTGGGCGATCCCCACGGCAACCGACATCGCGTTTTCTCTTGGGATTCTCGCGTTGCTTGGCAGCAGGGTTCCACTCGCGCTCAAAGTGTTTTTGATGACGCTTGCTATTTTCGACGACATCGGCGCCATTGTGATCATTGCATTGTTCTATTCCGGACAACTATCCATGGGCGCATTGATAGTTGCGTGTGGGTGTACGATTGCACTCTGGGTCCTGTCCGCTCGTCGGGTCGTCGAACTCGTGCCCTACATCAGCATCGGGATCATCATGTGGGTTGCCGTGCTGAAATCCGGCGTCCACGCCACCCTCGTCGGCGTTATCCTTGCACTGTTCATTCCTCTGCGTGACCCCGGGCATCCCGAACGATCACCCCTGAGGGAGCTTGAGCATGACCTGCATACAACCGTCGCGTTTGTCATCCTGCCGCTGTTCGCATTCGCCAACGCCGGAATCTCGTTATCAGGATTGAGCGTCGCGGACATCTTGCATCCCGTGCCACTAGGGATTGCCCTCGGTCTCATTGTCGGTAAACAGATTGGTGTCTTCGGATTCTGCTGGCTTGGCGTAAAGCTCGGAATAGCCAAACTGCCCGAAAATATGAATTGGGCACATATGTATGGAGTTGCCCTACTCTGCGGCGTGGGATTCACCATGAGTCTCTTCATCAGCTCACTTGCGTTCGAGCAAACAGGCGTCGACTTGCTGTTCAGTGATCGCCTTGGGGTAATTCTTGGCTCATTGCTCGCGGGCGGGGCGGGATATGCCGTGCTTCGAGCCACGTTGCGTGAGAACAATCCTGTTCAACCCGGTGGATAAATGAAATACATAATCTGGTTCTTGATCCTCGGCGGTGGATTACCGTGTGCGTTAGCAGCGGACAATCGCAAGGAGAACTTCGACGGCGAGCGGTATTACAACCAAGCGCCCTACGAGGAACATGGGTTCTTGGAGTTGTTGAAATGGAA
This sequence comes from Nitrospirales bacterium, assembly GCA_029261375.1. GTDB lineage: Bacteria > Nitrospirota > Nitrospiria > Nitrospirales > UBA2166 > UBA2166. The sequence goes on along the minus strand of JAJDBL010000038.1, from coordinate 28 downwards.
GCTTTCGTTTGATGGGGTGAAATGGCCG
>JAJDBL010000037.1 GCA_029261375.1 Nitrospirales bacterium | reverse complement strand
GCACCTTACTGAGAACGGTAGGGATCAATACCGTGTTGGCGATGGCCGGCGCACCGGTGTGCGCTCGTCGACTGACACTTTCGCAATTCTCGATCGGTGCAACGTTGCGCATTCAAGATTCCTTGCAGGCCGGGACATCTCGATTCTATGCCGAGATCACGCGCTTGAGTGATGTCATGAATCTGATGAACGGATCGATTCCCGTGTTGGCTCTCTTTGACGAAATTCTCCACGGGACGAACTCGCATGATCGCGTGATCGGAGCGGAAGCTATCATCAAACGATTGCTGCAAGGGAATGCCATTGGCTTGGTAACCACCCATGATTTAGCGTTAACAGATATTGGCAAGACATTGTCGCCGCGCGTGACCAATGTGCATTTCCAGGACACAATGCAGAACGGACAGATTGAATTCGACTACAAAATGCACCCTGGGGTGGTTCAAAAGAGCAATGCGTTGGCATTGATGCGATCGGTGGGACTTGAGGTCTGATAGGCTGAAGGTTGAAGGCTGTTAGTAGGGAATCATGCGTGATCATAGGAAACTCCGCGCGTTTGAAATGGCGGATGAAGTGGCCGTTTTGGTATATCAGGTGACTGCAGGGTTTCCGAAAGAAGAACTATACGGCTTGACCTCTCAACTCAGGCGGACGGCAGTTTCTGTTCCTTCCAATATCGTGGAGGGGTGTGCACGTGATAGCCAGGCCGACTACCTTCGACTTCTACATATTGCGTTCGGGTCTCTGCGAGAACTTCATTATCAGTTAGGGTTAGCAAGCCGCTTGGGGTTCTTGAGTAGTGATAGCTTTACCTTGATTGAGCCCAAGGTTACTGAAACTGAAAAGACTTTAAACGGTTTGATACGAGCATTGAGGGATGAGTAATGACCTTCAGCCTTCGGTCTTCAGCCTAAACACCTGAGCAGTTACTATGATTTACCCCGACATCGATCCAGCGGCGATCCGCTTTGGAAGTTTTGCCATCCATTGGTATGGCCTCATGTATGTGATCGGTATTGTTGCCGGATGGTGGCTTGGGCGTCTTCGTGCTAGCAAGCCTAATTCTGGCTGGCATCCGGATGCGATCGCTGATCTTTTCTTCTACGGCGCATTGGGAGTGATGCTTGGTGGGAGGGTTGGCTACGTCCTATTCTACAATTTTGGCGAATTTCTTCAGGACCCCCTCATGTTGCTCCGTGTATGGCAGGGCGGGATGTCCTTTCACGGTGGAATGCTGGGTGTGTTCATCGCGATGTGGCTCTATGGCCGGAGTACTGGTCGTACGTTCTTCGAAGTCACAGATTTTCTTGCACCGCTTGTTCCAATTGGGCTGGGCGCGGGACGCATCGGCAACTTCATTAACGGAGAACTTTGGGGACGGTCAACAGATGTTTCGTGGGGCATGATTTTTCCACATGTCGACGGTCAACTCCGCCATCCGTCGATGCTGTACCAAGCGTTCCTCGAAGGCATCGTCCTTTTCGCGATCCTGTGGTTCTATTCTGCGAAGCCACGACCAAGGATGGCCGTGTCAGGCCTCTTTCTGCTGTGCTACGGCGTGTTTCGCTTTGCAGTGGAATTTGTTCGCCAGCCGGATGCCCACATTGGATTCATAGCGTTCGGCTGGGTCACCATGGGACATCTACTCTCGTCACCCATGATCTTGCTCGGTGCAGTGTTTATGGTGTGGGCGTATCAAACAAGGTTAGAGGAGCCGGTGAAATCGACCGAAGGCCGAAGGCCGAAGGACAAGAAACGGAAGTCACAGAACGCGACTGGTCACCCAGAGTAGAGGCGAAAGGCTCATGGGAACAGAAAAGGTATTCTTCTCTACCTTCGGTCTTCGGCCTGAACGGATTTTCATTTATAGTTACGGCACATGCACCTCAGGGGAGGCAAGCAAACAATGAGACGGAAGTTTATTCTATGTACATTAGCCGGGGCAGTCATCAGCATTCTCTTTGTCAGCCCCTGTTTTTCAGAGATTACCGTCGCTCCCTTCACCGATAGCATACAACCAATACAACCACTAGACCCAAATATTCTCACGGCTCTCTTGCCTGTTGCCAGTGCTGCATACAGTCGGGAATGTAGTGATGCGTCACCCGTCCACAACGGGAATATCACATTGAAAGATACGAATAAGATCGATGTCTATCGATGTGTACGATGGTTAAACGGTAATTTTAAGCTCATACCCGAAGACAACAGATTCCATCAACTCGGGTTCCCCTACCTCTACTTTGTTTCCGGAGATTTCGAGGTGACCGGCTTAGCTGATTTAGATGAGTTCTACTTACCAGTCTTACAGCGTATTCATGGCAACATGACGATCGACTTTAAGGAGATGTTTGAGTACCTGCAGTTGCCTTCGCTAAAGAAGGGCAAAAAACTCATCGTCCATTTTCGAACAATGAGTGTCGATTTGAATGGGCTCAACGCAATCACCCAGCTTGGTTCCCTCGAACTCATCAATGACGTCAATGACCCGGACCTGCTATTAAATGGCTTACAGGGGCTGACACAGCTCACGACGTTAAAGATAACCAGTGGTGGCGTCGTGAACCCCACGACAAATACCGACCTGAATGATGGTGGTTTTCTTGAGTCACTTGTCAGCGTGGATGGTGACGTCACGATAGACACAACAGGCATGAGTGAAATATATGGTGTCGGCAACATTAATCATATCGCGGGTGATGTAATCATCTCAGGGGGTTCCGGCGATATGACCAATCTTGCAGGTCTTGAACGATTCACACTCATCGATGGGACTCTGAATATCCACGATGCCGAGAGCCTGAATAGTGTCGCCGGGTTTGGCCAACTGACCGTGGGAAGACTAAAAATTGAAGACAATCCTGGACTGACGAGCCTGGATGGATTGTTTACTGGCAATGCATTGAACGTCGCCGTGAAAGCCAATGGAAGCGTGACAATCGATAACAATCCAAACGTCGATTGTGCTGAAATTGCCGCCTATACCAGCTTGCTTGATCCATCAGTCAACATCAACACGCCGGATTGTCCATGATGAACGCGACCAGAACGAAGTTCGGAAAACATCATATCTGGCTTTTTTTCATCCTTGTGATGTTGGCTTCGTGCGAACCAACGCCTAACAAGGATGATTCAATCACAGCAGAGCGTCCTGGACTTCTAGACGTGCAAACAGACCTGTTTAAATCGGTATACAGTATCGAATGCAATTCTCGGAGAGATGAACGTCGCTCAGTTATCGATCACGATCTAACCCTGACAAACAATGCCGACATCGAAGAATTTCGCTGTGTGAAACATGTGAAGGGGAAGTTGATCATCGACGCCGAGAAACTCGTGCCAACGCCAACGAACCTTCCTCCCTATCCCGGCATTCCAAATAGCATCATGACCGTCTTTACCTTGCCCTGGCTTGAACGCGTTGATGGTGAATTGAGGCTGATCACCAGTGCCTGGCTCACCAACGGTCAGTTTCCGAAACTGACGCACGTTGGGGGAAAATTATTTATCGACAATCGATTGGGACAGGCACTATGGATAGTGCCATCACTGATCACGCATGATGACACCCTTGAGGTCTTGGCAGGTGTGACAAATACTCTTGATGGTTTTAGCAGTCTCACACATTTCAAAAAACTACATCTACGAACACACCCGAACGATATACACGGTCCGTTCAACTTTTCCGGCTTAGATGCGGTGGAATCCGGCGGGTCGATTGAAGTGAACCTGCGTTCCGCTGCTGTCTCTGGATCGTTCCTGGAAAATTTGCAGACGATAAATGGTGACATTGAAGTCACTGTGAAAGATTCAAACATGTTTGCGCTGCCCGCACTGCACACGATTGGCGATCGACTCACAATCGAAAACTCACCTTTCATTCCTAATCTCAGTGGATTCTCTGGTGTCACGGCACTAGGCGGTGTGGAACTCGTA
>JAJDBL010000036.1 GCA_029261375.1 Nitrospirales bacterium | reverse complement strand
GACTATGGGATCTTTCAGCCATTGCAAATTGCCAGTATCCTCGCACTGAACGAACAGGAAGATGCAGTACAGGAGATTGTCGCGACCTATCGGTCGCGTCGTGATGTCCTAGTAGAGGGATTGAATCGGATCGGGTGGCCTGTCCAGCTTCCGGTGGCGACGATGTTTGTGTGGGCAAAAATTCCAGAGAAGTTTCGTGCGATGGGCTCGCTGGCATTTTCCAAGCTGTTGTTGACCGATGCAAAGGTCGCCGTGTCACCCGGCATCGGATTCGGCGAGTATGGCGATGAACATGTGCGGTTCGCTTTAGTTGAGAACGAGCACCGTACTCGGCAAGCCATTAGAAACATCAAGAAAACATTGTCCAGTTGATCGCGTGGGAGTCTCCGGGCCTTGTCAGACCATCTCAAGAAAGAGCGTATTGGCGTTGGCATCATTGGTCTTGGGACCGTTGGGTGTGGCGTTGCCACCATTCTCCTTGACCACGCCGCGCTGATCCGTCGGCGAGTCGGTATCCCCGTCGAAATCACGGGGATTGCCGATCTTGATATCACCACCGATCGCGGTATCTCCGTCGACAAAAGCCTGCTCACGACAGATGTCCAGGCTCTCATCAATGATCCTCACACCGACATCGTCGTCGAACTAATCGGAGGCCTACAGCCAGCAAAGCAGTTTGTTGACGCGGCGTTGAGCCGGGAGAAACCTGTTGTGACCGCAAATAAAGCTCTCTTAGCCGTTCACGGCGAGGAACTCTACGCATCGGCTCTGCGACACAATATCGATTTAGGGTTTGAAGCGAGTGTGGGTGGTGGGATGCCTGTGATCCGGACCATGCGAGAAGGACTTGCCGGGGATCAGGTTAAGGCCATCTATGGGATTATCAATGGGACGGCCAACTACATACTCTCTAAAATGAGTGAGGGGAATGTGTCGTTTCAGGATGTCGTCGCCGAAGCCCAGCGTGCTGGCTATGCGGAAGCAGATCCTTCTACTGATATTGAAGGGGTTGATTCTGCGCATAAGCTGGCCATCCTCATCAACCTCGGATTTGGGACGCCGGTAGATCTTCAGGACATTTATACAGAAGGCGTGACGTCAATTACTTCGATAGATCTTGAGGCTGCGCGCGAGTTTGGGTATACCATCAAGCTTCTTGGCATCGCGAAATGGAGCGCTGGTGTCACGGCCTCGGGGGAGAGCGAAATCGAAGCGCGAGTGCATCCCACAATGATTCGGGACGAATCTCCTCTCGCGAGCGTGAATGGGGTATTTAATGCGATCCATCTCGTCGGGGAATTCGTCGGCGATATGATGGTGTATGGACAGGGGGCAGGGTCGCTTCCGACTGCAACCGCGGTCGTTGGGGATATCATTGAGATTGCAAGAAACATACGTGTCAACGCAGGTGGACGTGTGCCTCCTTGTTCGTTTCGACCAGAATTTCGAGAGCCAGTAAGAATCAAACCTATGGCCGAGGTACGCTGCGCATACTATCTTCGGTTCTCAGTTCAGGACACCCCTGGGGTGCTGTCGCAGTTAGCGGGGATTCTTGCAGAGCATGACATCAGTATCGCGTCTGTCCTCCAACGCGGTCGTGAACAGGGCGGAAGGGTTCCTCTTGTGGTCATCACTCACGAGGCAATGGAGAAGAACATCCAGACCGCACTCAAGACAATCCACGGGAATCTTTCAGATCTCCCAATGTTGATTCGGATCGAATCGTGATGCTGGGACAAGCCACCGTCCCTGCGTGTCGACGCACGCGAGATTAGAATATGGACCAGCAACGCGGACTGATTGCCGCATATCGGACATTTCTTCCTGTGACCGACAGTACGCCGGTCGTGACGCTCTTGGAAGGCGACACTCCGCTCATTGCTGCTCAGAAAATTGGCAAGTCATTTCGTGTGCCGATCACGGTCTATTTCAAGTGTGAAGGCTTCAATCCTACCGGGTCGTTCAAGGATAGAGGAATGTGTTTGGCCATTTCTAAGGCGTTGGAGAAGAAGGCGCGTGCCGTCATCTGTGCGTCTACCGGCAACACGTCGGCTTCCGCAGCAGCGTATGGGGCGCGGGCTGGACTTCCGGTTTGCGTCGTCATTCCGGAAGGCGAGATTGCGATGGGAAAGCTTGCGCAAGCCATGATTCATGGGGCAAAAGTGATTCAGATAAAGGGCAACTTTGACGACGCGCTGAACCTGGTTAAAGAGATTGCTGTAGATCAGGGTTTGGATATCGTGAATTCGGTCAATCCTTTTCGTATTGAGGGGCAGAAGACTGCAGCGTTCGAGGTATGTGATGTGCTTGGAGCTCCTCCACATTATCATTTCCTTCCGGTCGGCAATGCCGGAAACATCACCGCGTACTGGAAGGGATATCAGGAGTACGAACGCACGGGTCGTATTACGACGTTGCCGAAGATGATGGGCTTTCAAGCCGCGGGTGCGGCGCCAATCGTGTTAGGGCGAGTCGTGAGTCACCCGGAGACGATAGCCACCGCGATTCGTATAGGGAATCCGGCCAGTTGGCAGGCTGCAGAAACGGCTGCACATGACTCTTCTGGCACCATCGACATGGTGACGGATGAACAGATTCTTGAGGCGTACCAAATGTTGGCTGCCCAGGAAGGGATTTTTTGCGAGCCCGCATCGGCAGCGTCCGTTGCCGGCTTGATCAAGATGGAAGAAAAAGGCATTTTCAAAGCTCATGACACCGTCGTGTGTACGCTGACCGGTCATGGCCTGAAAGATGGCGATCGGGCAATGGCCGTCGCCTCAAAGCCGACAACCTGTGTTGATGCAGGCGACGTTGCGGACGCGATCAAGCGCTGGATTTGATCGTACGCTGTGATGAGTGAGTCACAGGCATCGTGAGCCTGTTTGTTCAGAAATACGGAGGAACGTCGGTTGGGACGGTTGATCGGATTAAACACATTGCAGGGCGGGTCGCTGCCATGCAACGGGAAAAACACCAGGTCGTGGTCGTGGTTTCTGCGATGAATAAAGAGACCGATCGACTCATGGCACTTGCGCATGAGATTACTGACCAACCTGATGAACGTGAGCTCGATCTGCTGCTCTCGAGTGGTGAGCGTGTCACCATAGCGTTGGTTGCGATGACGCTGAAGGAAATGGGTGTGAAGGCGCAGTCGTTTACCGGCCGCCAGGTTGGAATATTCACCAATGATACGCACACGAAGGCGAGGATTGAGCGGATAGCTGCTGCGAGAATTACCACCGCCTTGGAACATGG
>JAJDBL010000035.1 GCA_029261375.1 Nitrospirales bacterium | reverse complement strand
GACCATGCGCAACTCATCGCCAAACTGATTGAGGAGGATCATTCCGTCAAGATTCAACAACGCACTGCGCAGTTCAGGATGATAGGGCGTTCTCGTTGTGTATACACGAACATCTCCTAGGGCGTCTTTGATCGTATCCGGGGACCCTTCCGCGACAACCTTCCCCGAAGAGAGAAACGCCAGCTGATGGCAACGCTGAGCCTCCTCCATATAGTGAGTAGTGACAAACAAGGTCTTCCCTTCGGTACTTAACGTATAGAAATCATCCCACAGCAGTTTACGCGTTACCGGATCGATACCTGCAGTCGGTTCGTCTAGAAACAGTACGTTCGGGTCATGCGCCAACGCACAGACCAACGCCAGTCGGCGTTGATAGCCACCTGACAACGAACCCGCCATCTGATCCTTGAACGGTGTCAAAGCATACCGATCTAACAAAGCCGATAAGCGGTGCTCGTCAGTGACGCTATACATCCGTGCATAGAACATCAGATTCTCCCAGACACTCAACTCTTCATACTGGCCAAAATGCTGCGCCACATACCCAAAGTCTGTTTTGGCATTCTGAACTCGCATACCGTTAATGCTGACGTCGCCTTCGTCACTTTCGATAATCCCGCACAACATACGGATCGTCGTCGTCTTCCCAGCGGCATTTGGACCAAGCAACCCAAAAATTGTTCCCTTACCCACATCCAGCGTGACGGCGTTCACAGCAATGTGACCGTTAAATCGCTTGGTGAGGTTTCTAGCCCGTATCATCGTGTGAGTCTAAATGAGGCCGTGACGAGAACAGTGTGCGACGACACACATCCATCTGCATGGTAGATGAGCCCATATTCTACTGAATGATGCCTATGAACAACTGAAATATGCGGCCGGGCATTAGAAGACAACGAGCAGTTGCTAAAAAGGTGACGGCCTCACCAACTTTTCATCCCTCTCGATAGACAATCGACATGGACCGACATAACGTTTGTGAGCAACACCAGGCTACGATACACTTCGTCAAGAATGTCAGTTCGCACACACCCATCTTGTTCTGCTCCCCTGTACGAATCACTGATACCCAATTGAATATGCACGCCTGCCCATACTTCGATGACGTCAGGCTCAGGAGGTCGTCATGAACGAGCACATATCTAGGATCCTCCAACAGATTAATACACTTGAGGATGAACTTCGAACTGTTTTGCACGAACAGGAGTCCCGAGCGCTGTTTACCATCAGGAACAAACGGGTGGAATTCGAGCATTCGGTCAAAGAAGCCCACAAACAACTGAAGCTGAACGTGTTTCACTGGTTCCGAACAAGCAAACCTCAAAATATCCTTTCAGCGCCTTTTGTGTATGGAATGATTGTCCCAATCCTTCTTTATGACTTCTTCCTAGGCCTCTACCAAACGATATGTTTTAGTCTGTATGGCATTCCTCGAGTTCGAAGGGCAGACTATATCGTGATCGATCGTCATCACTTGAAATATTTGAACAGTATCGAAAAGCTCAATTGCATGTATTGTGGCTACGCAAACGGTGTACTCGCCTACGCGCGGGAAATTACTGCGCGTACAGAACAGTATTGGTGTCCAATTAAACATGCGCGAAAGGTCCTCGACTCGCATCGTCGATATGTCGATTTCCTTGGGTATGGCGAAGCCGAGCAATTTCAGACCTTCCTCGAGACATCCCGTCAGAAGCTCTACGATGAAGCGACCACATTGACTCCTGGACTCACACCAAAACAAGACTCCCCTAGACCTTAAAAAACACAACCCCTCACCAGAACATACACGTCCATCCCGCTAAATCACGTTGTGCTACGTACACAGAATGGCACTCTGATGCGTTATTACGCGTGACGCAAGTTTTGTTCTGTGCCCTGTAACGTTCTCCGTATTTCTGCATCTTAGGAAGTAAGGGAACCGAGCTCAGAAAGCCCTTACAGACAGAAGGTAAAACACATTGATGCACCACGAAACAATTATAAAGAGGAGGGCACGAGCATGAAAAACTATTGGCTTTCTACTATCGTTGGAATGGCAATTTTTACATTGGCCCTACCAGTTCATGCAGCCAGCACCTATACGACCAAGGCAAGTGGGGCAGAATATGTCAGTGTTGAGTATCCGGACGGACGCGCAACCGATGCATCCTGCCGAGTCACATTGCAGACAAATGAGGACGAGAGTAAATTGAAATATCGTATGGAGTGTTATAACGCAGTGGGTATCACCGAAGCCTATCTGCACGTCGGTCCTGAAGGAACGATCGGACCCGCGGTCGCGCAATTATTTGGCGTGCCGAGCCACCGTCCGTACTTTGATCCTCAGATACCGACAGGTCCGGTCAGCGGATTATTGACTGAAGGCACCTTACGCGACGGTGGCGACACGCTCACCATGCCCATAGAAGACCTCCTTTGGGACATGCACAACGGCGACATTTATGTGAACATTGCCACAGAGCGAAATATACGAGGAGAAGTTCGGGGTCAAATTGGAGCGTTTTGAACACATACTCCAGTATCACCAAATAATAGAAGAAGCTCAGGGAGACTCTTTACTCACCTGAGCTTCTTCTATTTGGGACTACGAGAAAGCACCATCATGAAGAACTTGAAAGGCATTCTCATTTTTACCGCCAGCGTTTCCCTCGTGTCATTTGTGTACTTTCTCTCGATCTACCAGAATCATCCGGATGGTCACGAGCGAGAAACGTTTCTGAGCGAAGTTGGCGAATTCTTTGGCACCCTCGGAGTCTGGGCACTCGTGATCATTTATGGACGAACCCTGTTAAAGTTGGCGATTGGCAAGGGAGGGCTGGCCCAACGGCTTGTTCCAGACAAATATGACGTGTCAACGTTCCCTCCATTCAAAGCACTTCTTGAGCTTCTGAATCGAACTCACATCTACGTTGGCATTGCGGCGATCGCTGTGATCGCACTTCATATCGCGATGCTAGGGCTGCATGCGGAGATCTTGTTCTTCCCAACGGTCTTGGCGTTGGTGGTATGGCAAGGAATGTTTGGATTTTTTCTGACATGGCGCTTTTCGCCGCAGGAGCTGAAGAGAGCATCCTATTTTGTCCATGCACAATTTCTCACGGGAATTATGATTGGAATATTTTCACTGTTTGGGCATCTTGTGATCGACGACTAGCAGGATGTTAAACATCCTGTGAATTGCCGGTATCGTGAGATGTTTGTATGGAAGCGATGACAGCCGATAAACCTAACTATCGTGGCCCAGCGCTCCTTTCGTATGGGTTCCGACCATTCTTTCTGGGGGCAGCAATTTTTACGGGGATGGCCCTTCCTGCGTGGATTCTAATTCTAACCGGGGTGACCGACCCGTCGCTGCGATATGCTCCAGGAGATTGGCATGCACACGAAATGGTCTTTGGATTCCTACCTGCGGTGCTCGCTGGTTTTCTGCTGACGGCCATTCCCAACTGGACTGACCGCGAT
>JAJDBL010000034.1 GCA_029261375.1 Nitrospirales bacterium | reverse complement strand
TACATACCAAAGGCGAAGGCACAAGAGGTTGAGGCGCATGAAGGTGAGGCGCACGATGATGCGTTGGATTATCAGGCATATGTTGGTGAAGGGAATGTGCTGTTTGTTGATGACGAAGAATCGATCGTCACGCTTGGGAAGTACGTCTTAGAAAGATTTGGGTACGAGGTGACGGCACTGACCAACAGTGAGGAGGCGCTCGACACGTTTCGACGTGAACCAGAAAAATATTGTGCTGTGATAACGGATCAGACGATGCCTGGCATGTCCGGGGATGCTCTCGCGCGCGAACTTCTGCTGATTCGACCTGACGTGCCCATTGTCCTATGCTCGGGTTTCAGTCACACCATGACCGATGAAAAAGCCGTGGCTATGGGCATTCGTGCGTTCTTGGCGAAGCCGCTGACGCTGAGTGATTTGGGCCGCACGTTACGAGAGGTTCTCGACACAACTCATGACTCACAGTAAGGCAGTCTCCTAGACTCGAACCTTCTCTTCGCTGCTTTGTGACCTCTTTATCTCTTGTCCGCTGAGAAAGAAGGGTGGGTGAGTACGTCCGCTTGACCTCTGCCTGCCGATCACTTACTTTTTCTCCATGGAAAAGCCTGGATGGGGAGTTGTTGCAGTAATCGTAGCTGGGATCGCCGTGTTAGCGTTCTTTTTGATTTTTCCAGATCAAGAGTGGAAGAAAACCATGAAGTTTGGTCAAGATAGCTCTGGCACACCGACGTTTGGCGATGCGCAGACCATGGATAAGGCCAGAGACAGTATGAAGGTTGTGGACGGGACTGAGAGTAAGGCTGAAATCGTGAGAGGCTCGGCCGATCCCGTCGCAGGCTTGGAATACGATCCTGCAGGCGGATTGGTGAGGGGTGGCAACACTGCGCAATCCGTTTTAGATTCTTCCGACAACCCTCTTGCTGGCTATCTTGATTCGTTAGCGTCGGAGGCGCCTCCCGCATCACTTTTCGCTTCGATCCAGTCGGGAGATTTTTCTACGGTACAGAGCTTGCTTGATGATGGAGCAGATGTGGCTCAGAGAGATGAGGCACAGAACTCCGCATTGCACCTCGCAGCGACCCAAGGGTCCGTGGAGCTTGGGTCGTTTCTCATTCGTTATGGAGCGGAGGTGAATACGGTCAACGGTGATGGCAAGACACCACTTGATCTCGCGAGATTGGCAAAGAACACAGGATTTGAGCAGTTGCTACTTGCGTACGGTGCCCGAGAAGGCACCGCATCCGAGGTGGCGCCGGTTTCTCCACCAGAATAGTTTTATGGTTCCTCGTCCTGCGCAGTCAGGGCATTCACCTTGCTAACCGCAGTCCTTTCGGTACGGCCACTCGCTCCAGCAACTCAAAGAACCCCTGGACCAATAACGCTAAAACAGCCGCAGGGATCGCGCCTTGCAGAATCAAGCTCATATTGTCTAAGCGGATTCCGGTGAGGATCGATTCGCCATAGCCACCGGCCGCAATGAATGCGCCAAGGGTGGCAAAGCCCACATTGATGACCGCCGACGTTTTGATTCCTGCAAGGATCGAGCGACTCGCCAACGGCAATTCAACTTTGCGCAGCCGGACACCTGCCGGAAGACCAAGCGCTTCCGCTGATTCTCGCATTGGCGGTGAAATGTCGTGGAGGCCGGTATAGGTGTTTCGGACAATCGGAAGTAGGCTGTACAGAAACAGGGCGGCAATAGCCGCTGGGACTCCGATGCCAAGAAGCGGAATCATAAACACGAGTAACGCGAGGGCGGGAATAGTCTGAATAATGCCTACCGTCCCAAGAATGGCTTGGCCCATGACCGGTCGGCGTGCGGCGATGATGCCGAGCGGGAGTGCAATGAGTATGGCCGCGAAAAGAGAGATGCTCACCAGGATGAGATGTTCTCTGGTGGTACGGACGATGCGATCCGCCATCGTCTCCTCTCGGTATACCACGCTGAGCCCGAGCTTGCGTTGAAGAAACTCGGCGGCAACTCGAGTTTCAGATTGCTGTTCGATTTTGACATCGACATTCATCTGTCTCATCTCTGCCGTTGAAACATGACCCTCCAATAGTTTGAAGACCGTCACGATCTCTGGGGATTGGTGTTCCAGATCGTCTCGATAAAGCAAGACTGCGTGATAGGCAGGAAAATGTGAAAGGTCGTCTTGAAGTACGCGTAGGTCATAGTATGGAATATCAGCGTCAGTCATATAGAGATCGATCGCATCAATGCTCCCACCGTCTATTCCGCGGTAGGCAAGATCATGTTCCAGCCCGTTTACGTCCTTGTGCGGAAGGGAATAGGTCGCTTTCAGGCTTGGCCATCCATCACCACGATCCATAAACTCATTGCTGAAACCAAACCGTAAGTCAGGGTGTGAACGAAGGTCGGAAATGGTCCGAATTCCGAGCACGTCGGCGTGTGATTTCTTCATGCCAATGGCGTAGGTGTTGTTGAAGCCGAGGGGCCGCGTCATGCGAAGTCCGTGATCTGCAATGGCTTGGTGGATATCTTCCATGCTCTCGATGTGTTGGCCGGAAAGAATTTCTTGAGCAATCGTCCCTGTATATTCGGGATAGATGTCGATATCACCGTTTTTAAGTGCATTCCACAACACCTGGGTTCCACCCATTCCTCGTTTGTGAATCGCAGTCGCATCAGCGTTCCGAACGAGATGGGACACCAACTCGCCGAGGACCACGGATTCCGTGAATGACTTTGAACCTACTGTTATCGGCTCTGCGTCCAGAGCTATTGCAGTGCTGTTGTATGAAAAGACGGCGAAGACAAGTCCAGTAACGATCGCTGGTCTCACTGCGAGGTGCCTCCCGTCGCAGTCAATGGGCTGCGCTGTGCGTTCACGAATTGGGTGACAAACGGGTCTACCGGAACATTAACCAACTCTTCAAATGTTCCTTGTTGAACGATCGTTCCTTCACGAAAAAGAATGATCAGGTCTCCGAAAAATCCCGCCTCGCCCATATCGTGAGTAACAAGAACGACCGTTTTCTTTAAAGTGTCGAAAATCGCCTTGAGTTCTGTTTGAAGATCCGAGCGAACCATGGGATCCAATGCCCCCAGCGGTTCATCGAGAAGAAGGACATGTGGATCGAGCATGAGCGCACGCATCAGGCTGACACGTTGCTGTTGTCCGCCGGAGAGCTGTACCGGATAGCGTCCGAGTCCATCGGATGGAAAGTGTGTCAACTCAATCAGTTCTGAAAGGCGGGAAGCAATGCGCTTATCCTCCCACCGAAGATGTCGAGCCATCAGCTCAATATTCTCTCGCGCTGTGAGATGTGGAAACAGTCCGCCATCCTGGATGACGTAACCCATCCGATGACGAAGGAATAATGCGCTCTCCTGCGTCAGTGGTGTGCCTTCGAAAAACACGGTTCCCGCATCGGGTTGGATCAGGCCGATCATCAGTCTGAGCAACGTCGATTTGCCGCATCCGCTGGTCCCGATCAAAACCGTTGTCGCTCCAGCAGCGATCGTGAGATTCATGAGGGGGATGGCTTGTTCCGAACCAAATGTTTTCGAAATTCCACGCAGTTCTAGCATCAGGTTACCGGGAGAACGTGGAGTGTCGATGACAGGCGTGCACCATCATGTGGGTGAACTGAAAAGGGTGTACTGGCTGTTGACGGATGTCCTACGTAATGTAGAGTACTCCATGAAAACAGGAAAGTCTTCATCGTGGTGACACATTTCACGACGCTGGCTGTAACGCGAAGTGCGCGGTGAAGCCCTCAACAGTTCCAGTAGTGCATAGGTTGGCCTTTTGCCCCTGATATTGCATCGTGGATTAACAGAGTATCAGTTCATTCGCTCCGCTCCTGGTGTTGATCGGTGGTGTCTGACATTTCAGAGTTTCGGCGTGGCTCGCTCATTTCTCCAAACGTTTCTCTCGGATTCCCGCAATCTGTTAGCGATACGGAATATCTTTGCGACTGAAATGGGGAATCGGTTCAACGCCAAGATCAGTGATCAGCAACTGGTGGATGACCTCGCGTTGCAGCTTGCACAAGGGACGATGGTTGTGATGCAGACACCCCACATTCCCGAAACGTTCATGGGTCCGCCAATCGGCAGCGTTGAGATGACACCGCGAGAGGTGGAGCAAGAGGCCAAAGCGGGTCTAGCGCCTGAGGCGGCACCGCCCGTCGAGACTCCAGCTCCTGCCCCGGAACCGGCCACACTTGAGAACGTCAATGAATCGGCTCAAGCAGAAGCGCTGACTCAAGCGGCTGAAGACGGCGTGCCGTTTTGTGAGGAGTGCGAGAAAGCGAAGCAAGACTCTGCCGCTGTGGAGGAAGGTGTGGCAGCATGAGTGCAGATCAACACGCCCCCGTTCTCCAATATATAGTTCCCGAGAGAGAAGAGAGCGAGAGAACTGAAACCTATGCGCTGCTGGACGGAGCCCGCAATCCTCGAATTTTGCCGATGATTCGAGCTTCACATTTGGATCATCAATGCTTGTATAGCGGCCAGCTTGGACCTCGGCTTGCCGCGGTTGCGCCATACATCGTCATTATTCCTCGGAATCGAGACTCTCCGTTTACGCAAGAATTGTTGAACGAGGGCTTTGGGAATAGCTGGGGAATGTTTCTTGAATCTGATGCGAGTTTACAGGATTTGAGACGCCACTTTCGCAAGTTTCTGCGTGTTGAGGACGAATCTGGTCGAAAGCTGATCTTCAGGTTTTATGACCCGCGAGTGTTTCGCGTGTATGTGCCAACCTGTAACCCTGACGAACTTGGTTTGGTCTTCGGCCCGGTCACGAGATACCTGGTTGAAAGTGATGCTTCAGACTCGGTCATCGAGTATCGGTTGGACGGGCGCGGTTTGCAGACCATCACTCGCGAAGCGTGATTCGCTCTCAAGAGCGTATGTACGTCCCCGTCCTTACTTCTGCGGGGCGTCACTCTCATCTTCAATTTCAATATTGGTTTCCACGACAGTTTGCTGCACATCGACATCGGGTGCCATGGAAGGCTGGTCCTCCGCGTCGACATCTGTTGCCAGAGTCGGGCGGTCATCCGAGTAAACATCTGCCGCCATGAGAGGCCGGTCTTCTGTGTCGACGACTGCGGCGATGGGAGGCTGATGGTCTGTGTCGACTGCCGCAGGGATAGGAGGCCGATCATCGGAGTCGACCTGTGCTGGCACTGACCGGTCTATGGTGTCAACTTCTGCGGGCATGGGAGGGCGATCATCCGAATCGACTTGTGCGGGTACGGACCGGTCTATGGTGTCGACCTCTGCGGGCATAGGTGGCCGATCATCGGAGTCGACCTGTGCTGGTACTGATCGATCTGTCGTGTCCACAGCCCCTTCCAACTCGGCCTGCCTGACGTCAACCATTGCGCTGATGACAGGAGGCTGCTTGCTTGGGCAGGGCTGCACGACCTGATTGGCCGGGGCATCGGTCATCGTGCTATTGGCGTCGGTATATGCCTGATCCGACCAGTCAGAATCTGCCATCTGGCACCCTTTCTATTCCTAGTTTCTCAAGCAGAGTTTGATAGGCCGCCCCTAGGCCCATTGTTTTGACGTGATACATGGTGGTTATATCACGGAAGTTTCTGCCGGGCTCGTGGGGGTGTCTTCTGATAGTTCGCTATCAGGTCGCCGCGTGCGGCCGGCCTCCCACCCCGGCGGGATATGGACGAATGCCGTTGGGATGGGGCCAACCATCACCTCCCCCGAAAAAGCATAGAGGAAATATGTTTGCGGTATCGCGGTCAGGTCTGCCAGATGGCAGAGGTCGAGCGCGAAGTATCCGGTGACGATGGTGTCGTCTCCATCTTCGATGATCGGGTCATAGGTGGGTAGGGTAAGAGGAAGAATCTTCGGTGCAGC
>JAJDBL010000033.1 GCA_029261375.1 Nitrospirales bacterium | reverse complement strand
GGAGGTGTGGATGAATCGGCAGGTTGCAGTACTCGGACTGGGACGGTTTGGATCGAGTGTGGTCGAGGCATTGGTGAAGCACCGGGTTGATGTGCTCGCGATCGATCAAAATCCGGAAAACGTTCAAAGCATCAGTGAGATTGCGACTTATGCAGTGCAGTGTGATGCGACCGATGTGAAAGCACTTCGTGCAGTGAATACGCAGGACGTCGACGCGGCGGTCGTGAGTATGGGACAGGACGTTGAAGCGACGATTCTTATTGTAATGATCTTGAAAGATCTGGGGATCAAGGACATTGTGGCAAAAGCCTTCACTCCACTTCACGGAAAGATCCTGACAAACCTTGGCGTGAGAGAGGTCATCTACCCGGAACGTGATGCGGCCGTGCGGCTTGCTCGGCGCATCTCTACACCACGTGTGCTGCAGTATACTGAGGTCTCATCTGGGTATTTTATCGAAGAGGTTAAGGTCTCCCGTACGATGGTGGGCAAGCGGCTAGGTGAGAGCAACCTTCGAAGCCAATACAAAGTGAATGTGATTGCAATCAAACATTGGGAACAGAAGACAGTGGAGGGGCAGGCCGTGATGGAACTGAACTTCAATTTCACACCCTCTCCCGAAGACCGATTAGAAGATGGAGATGTGATTGTGGTATTGGGAAAACCGGCTGATCTCGAATGGCTCGCTGCATTCGAATGACCTAGGGGATGCGCAATTGTGACCGTTTCACCTGGCTCGGGGTGATGTTGCGGAGAGTCAAGGAACGATGATCTCGCCGACTGGGAGTGATGAAAGTGACGAGTGATGCTGTCGCAGGCCAACAGTCCCAGCACCTTTCAGGGAAGTTAGCATTCGCTTGGATGCGCTGTTGTGACTCGGTCATATCGTTCCGCGATGCTCCCTCGTCGCGCCTAGCCTTGAAACAAAAATTCACCTCCATGGTGACAATGTCATTATTGTCCACCCTCTACTCCTATGCTACATTTTTATCGGTAGCGCAATGAAGATTCCTGTTGGACGCTGGCCTCTCGTGACGGTGTTCCTGGGAATTGCCGCGGTGTTAGCGCTTCTGGTTACAGTAGGTAGTGGACCTCCCAAACGGCCGGCCGAGGTTCCTGGAGTGTTCAAGCATTCGAATGCGGACATCGATCAGTTTTCTTTTATCCAGACGAAAGACGGTGAACGACAGTGGAAGGTTCAAGCCCGGCGTGCGCGTATTATGGACAAAGACTCACAAGCGATCTTAGAAGATCTTGAGGTGACGTTGTTTGGTGGTCAAGGAACCCAGATGATTTTGAAGGGGGATGAGGGGGTCGTGGATACTGAATCGCATGATCTCACAATCCAGAAGCGTACGGGTTTGATTCCTATTCGGCTTGAGAGTGGATACACAATCTTGACGAACCACCTCCAATGGAGAAATCGGGATCAAGAAATTTATACTGACGCGCCCGTTGTCATTCAGGGTGACGGGATTGAGATTACAGGTTCGGGATTGCGGGGGACGCTTGGGACTGAGACGTTTACGATTACCAAGGATGTTCGTGCAGTGGTCACGAATTAGTTTTGCGCTCCTGACGCTTCTTGCGACGGGAAGTCTCTCGGTCGGGGCAGCCGACGATGATCACGAACCCATCGTGATCACCTCAGAGACGCTGGTTGTTCATAATCAAGATGACAAAGCGACGTTTGAGGGAGACGTCGTGTTGATCCAGGGGACCTTTAAACTGTTGGCAGATCGTATGGTTGTGAAGTTTGCGGATCAATCTCTCTCAAAGGATCCTTCTGCGCCCACCGTCGCTGGACAAAAGATCTCTACCATTAAAGCCGTCGGACATGTGAAAATTTTTGATGGGGATCAGTCAGCCACTGGGCGCAAAGCTGTGTATTTTGGTCAAGAGGAAAAGGTGGTGTTGACTGGTCAACCCGAGGTGTGGCAGGACGGCTATCGGGTGACCGGAAAAAAACTCACGTTGTTCCTCAATGAGGATCGAAGTGTGGTTGAAGGCGGGAGTCAGGTCGTGATTACGGAGACTGGTTCCCTGAATTTTGATCGCACCGCTGGGGAAGAGAAGTGACCTCAACCGAACACGCTCCCCGGTCTCTTGATGCTAAAGATTTGGAAAAGACGATCAAGGGTCGGCGTGTCGTGAGATCGGTCAGTGTGACCGTGCAGTCTCGCCAGGTTGTCGGATTACTTGGACCCAATGGAGCTGGGAAAACGACAGTATTCAGTATGATCGTTGGCCTGGTGAAACCTGATAGAGGCGAGATTTCTTTTAATGGTGAGCGGATCACTGATATTCCTATGTACAAGAGGGCAAGAAAAGGCATTGCCTATCTTCCACAGGAGCCATCAGTCTTCAGAAGGCTATCAGTGGAGGAGAATCTTCTCGCGATTCTTGAGACGCTGAAGCTTTCGACGCAAGAGTGTCAGCAGCGTCTTGAAAACGTGTTAGCTGAACTCTCCATCGGACACATTCGTACACAGAAGGCCTATACTCTTTCCGGAGGGGAGAGGCGGCGTGTAGAGATTGGACGGGCGCTTGTGATCCAGCCAGACTTCTTACTTCTCGACGAACCTTTTGCAGGCATTGATCCTATTGCGGTAAATGAGCTACAGGCGACCATTGTTCACCTCAAGCAGCAAGGACTAGGCATTTTGATTACCGATCACAACGTTCAGGAAACACTCTCCATTACCGATCATGCCTATATCTTAAACGAAGGCGAGATAGTAGAATCGGGGACTCCAACGGATATCGTGAATAGTCCGACTGCGCGTGCAGTCTATTTAGGTGAGCGGTTTCGACTAACCGTCTAGCAACGAGGGTCATGTGGCAATGAAATTGCAAATGGACTTGCGGCTTTCGCAACGGCTAGTGATGACGCCACAGTTGCAACAGGCCATCAAGCTCTTGCAGTTGTCTCGCCTCGAGCTAGACCAAACCGTCTCGGAACACTTGATTGAAATTCCCCTTCTGGAGGAAGTGGAGGGGCCGTCAGACTCAACCGAGGAGGAGATGACGTTGGCGGGCGCGCAGGCGCTGTCGCAGAGTATCGATTGGCAAGGGTGGAACGGGATTGGGCAAAGCCGCTCTTCAGGCTCCGAGGATGGTGTCCCGTACAGTCAGCGGGTCGCGATCGAGACGACCCTAGAGGAACATTTATTGTGGCAGCTCAATCTTTCTGCATTGAACGAAGAGGAAAAATCCATCGCGCAACTCATTATTGGAAATATCGATGAGCGGGGGTATCTGAGTTTTCCCATAGAAGAGATTGCATCAGATCTCGGGGCATCTCCTGCTCGCGCCGAAGTTGTGCTTCGATACATCCACGGCTTTGATCCTATTGGAGTCGGAGCGAGGGATCTCAAGGAGTGCCTGCTGATTCAAGCCGAGGCTCTTGGGTTGACTCACTCGTTGGTGTGGACGATTATCGACAAATTTCTTCCTAATCTCGAACGGAAAAACTATAAAGCGATTTCCAAATCCCTTGGTGTTGGGCTTCATGAAATTTCCCACGCGGTCAAGGTGATTGAAGGGATGGAACCTCGTCCCGGTCGCCCGTATTACCATGTCGAGAGTCAGGCAATCGTTCCTGACGTCGTGGTCGTTCAGTTTCAAGGGCAATGGCATGTGCTGCAGAATCATGAGGGGCTTCCGCGAATTCGCATTCAGCCAGACTACAAGGATCTAGTGGCGAAAGGTGCGGGTGAGTCGGACGCGACTCAATCGTATCTTGGCGAAAAAATGCGCTCGGCACAATGGCTGGTTCGAAGCCTCGACCAACGGAACAAAACAATCATTCGAGTGGTCGAAAGCATCTTGAAATTCCAAGAGCCATTCTTCTCAAAGGGGCGTGCGTATCTCAAGCCCTTAGTCTTGAAAACGATTGCGGATGATGTGTCCTTGCACGAGTCGACAGTGAGTCGTGTGACGGCAAACAAGTATTTGTATTCTCCGCATGGGATTTTCTGTCTGAAGCACTTTTTTTCCGGGGGCGTAGGTCGCACGAATAATGCGGCGCATGACATTACGCCAGGAGCGGTCCGGGAGATGATTCGAACGATGGTGGGAGAAGAGGATACTGATCATCCGTTGAGCGATCAGGCCATTGTCGAGCGGCTGGGACAACGGAACATAGCGCTCGCTCGACGAACGGTTGCCAAATATCGCGCGGAACTTCGTCTGGCCCCGGCCAGTCAGCGCAAGCGGGCACTTTAGAGTAGTCCACGTGTGATCGAAAGGGGAACGATGACGATCAATCTCACTGGTAGGCAGGTCGATCTCGATGATTCCTTGCGCGAATACGTCGAGAAAAAGGTTCAGAAACTTGAGCAGCATGGTACGCGGCTGCATGACGTCTACGTGACGCTTGCTATGGAGAAGAGTGATGCGGTGACGGAAGTCTCCGTCATCGTCGATGGGAATCCTATCGTTGCAAAAGATCATGCCAACGATTTTTTCCAATCGATCGATGGGGTAATCGCGAAGATCGAACGACAAGTGATGCGGGTTCGTGGTAAACGCGTGGGGAGCAAGGCGCGCCACGGGACACCTTCGAAGGATGATGTGGTATTGGTTGATGAATCACGAGTGTCTTCCAACTACCCTGATGTTGCACGGCGGAAAGTGTCTGTGCCTTCCATGGGAATTGAGGACGCGATGGATATGATGGGGCGGTCGACAGAGGATAACTGTGTGGTGTTCTCTGACGGGAAGACCGGCCTGGTGCGTATCGCGCACCGTCGTCAAGATGGGGAAGTGGAGCTGATCGAGCTTGTCAGCTGAAGGGTAGGTAAGTTCGTCGATAGGGTTCGACGCTACAATTGCACGATGCCAACTATGGAAGATGTTCAGCTCATCATTATCAGTGGGCTTTCAGGAGCCGGGAAAAGTTTGGGGATACAGTGTCTTGAGGATTGTGGGTTTTTTTGCGTTGACAATTTACCAGCGCCGCTGATGCAGAAGTTTGTTGAGCTTTGTACACAGAAAGACGCGGAAACACGACGCGTAGGCTTAGGAGTTGATATTCGCGAGCGCGGATTTCTTGGTGACGTCATGGATATTCTTAATCAGTGGCGCGATGAAGGCTTCTCCGTCCAACTCCTGTTTCTTGAAGCACGGGATGATGTGCTATTCCGCCGATTCTCCGAAAGTCGTCGGCCGCACCCACTGGCCGGAAACCGATCGGCAATGGACGCGATACGCTATGAACGCGGCCTAATGAGTGAGTTGCGTCACAATTCTGACAGAATCATTGACACATCCGACCTTCTCGTGCATGATTTCAGGGCAACTGTCGTACAATACTGTATTGGATTAGGTGGAACTGACAATTTTAAGGTAACTATTGTGACGTTTGGATACAAATATGGCATTCCATATGATGTGGATCTTCTTTTCGACGTGAGGTTTCTCAAAAATCCACATTTCGTTCCGGAGTTGAAGAGCTTTACGGGTGAGGATCCTCGCGTCATGGACTTCGTTCTCGCTTCAGAAGAGGCCAATCCTTTTCTCGATAAAGTGGAAGACCTTCTCGAAATGCTATTGCCTCTATACCGCCGGGAAGGAAAACGTTATCTGACTATTGGCCTGGGGTGTACTGGTGGGCGTCACCGTTCAGTGGCAACTGGGATCAAGGTCGCTTCCTATGTACGAGAGGCGGGCTATGATGTCGCGCTTCGCCATAGAGATATGACACAGTCGTGATGGGACTCTTTTCCAAAGCGAAGCCTGTGGTTGGGCTTGATATCGGATCACACGCAGTGAAGCTCGTGGAACTGTCTTTACACAATGATAAATTTAGATTGGATAGTTTCGGAGTGGCACCAATGCCGCTGCACGCGGTGGTGGATGGCGCCATCATGGAACATGCTCAGGTCGTTGATACCATTGTGCAGTTGTTTAAAGAAAAGAAGATCAAGAACAAAAATGTCGCCATCTCGATGTCAGGCCCTGCAGTGGTCGTGAAAGTATTGCATGTCCCACTGATGACCGAGGATGAGCTGGAAGATCAGATCTCCGTTGAGGCCGAACAGTACGTGCCGTTTGATCTTGACGAAGTGATTTTAGATTTTCACATCCTACGCACGGATGAGCTTGATGCGGAGGGAGAGCCTCAAATGGCCGTGCTGCTGGTTGCGGCGAAGAGAGATGTTATCGATGCGCGAACGGCAGTTGTAAAAGATGCGGGGCTTATTCCTGTCATCATGGACGTCGATGTTTTTGCCGTCGAGAATATGTATGCGACGAATTACTCTGTGGAGCCCGACGAAATTACCGCATTGGTCAACGTGGGTTCCTCATACATCAATATCAATGTTCTTGCGGATGGTGGATCAGCGTTCACGCGTGACGTGCTCATTGGCGGGAATCGATACATTGAAGCACTGAAGCAGGAACTCAATCTCTCCGACGAAGACGCGGAAGCGACAATTAAAGGCAGTGCTGTTGACGCTGTGCCCCCAGGAACCGCAGATATGATCCTTGAATCCGTCAACGTTGAGGTGACGACGGAGATGACCCGCTCTTTTGATTTTTTTCGATCGGCAATGGTTGCGGAAGAGATGGAAGACATCAAAAAGGTTGTCCTGTCGGGCGGGGGGGCCCAAATTGTTGGACTGGCACAGATGCTGAGTAACCAGTTAGGCATTGAAGTCGAGTTCGCCAATCCGTTTCGGCAAATAGACCTTGCTGATAAAGCATATAGCCCGGAGCTGCTCGCGGAGCTTGCGCCCATGGCAGCGATTGGCGTCGGCTTGGCAGCAAGAATGATGGGTGACCGATGATTCGCATCAACCTTTATCCCGAGTACCGTGCGAAACGGATTCAGGAGAGGGCTGATGTCCTCAATCAACTGGCAATTGCCGTTGGGTCAATTGCGCTGGTTTTGATCCTGTGTGTCGTGGTTGCAATCTTTCAGAGCCAGCAGTTGCAGAAGGTGCAGGATGAAAAGGCGCAAAAGGAAGCCCGTTTGGAGGCACTGAAGAAGGAAATCGGCGTCGTCGACAATTTCGAAAAAAAGAAAAAAGACCTTGATGAGAAGCGGAATAGCATTAACCAATTGCGAGAAAATCAGGAAGGTCCAGTCATCGTCATGGATGACATTAGCCGCAGTATGTCGGAGGCTCAGGTGTGGTTAACGGACATGTCTATCAATGGGAGTAATACGATACTGGCCGGTTTTGCGTTGACAAATGAGGATATCGTTGATTTTCAGACCATCCTTCAGGCTACCCCATCATTCTCTGTGGTAAACCTCGTTGTCTCCGAGAAGTCAGGCACCGCGAATGAGCCATTGTATACGTTCAAATTGAGTTTGGACGGATGAGGCCGGGTGGTGTTCAAATGACGCAATGTCTGACCCAGGCGCCGATCACAGGGGACGTGTAGTCAACCTTATATGGAACTGATTACGCCCGCACAACAAGCGGCTCTT